>JAFYKS010000025.1 GCA_017537495.1 Bacillota bacterium
GGGTTTCGCGTGCTTCGTCGATGACAGCGGCGTAACGGCGCTCACCAGACTGATCCAGAGCGGCTTCCAGCCGTTTTTCCATGACTGCATCATTGGCCTCATATTCGTCAGAGAAAATGGTAAAATCATCTTCAAAATCCACGTAGATTTCTGTGTAAATTTCGCTGTCCCAGCCTTCTGCCGGTATGTAGGCAAAACCCGATACGGTACCGCTTCCCAGAGAGGTGGTTCCGCGTTCCTGATTCAGGTATTCCGGGGAGTCTACGATTCCTACCAGTTCATAAGTTTCGTGAGCGAACAGATCCAGTGTATCTTCATCGTTGGTGGAAGCCAGCGTAATCTGCCGGCCCAGATCCGCTTCCGTGAAATAGCGGCGGTCGCCTGCAAACTGGTTGCTTTCGGAAGGCATCTGACCGGCTTTCAGTTCCAGATAGTTCATATCATCCAGGAGTGTGTGGAATTTGAAAACCATCTCAGCACCGTCACTGCTGCCGTCAGACACCAGTGCATCGGATGACCAGGAACCTTCGGCTGCTTTTACACCTTCTGCAGATTCGATGATTTTCACATCCTCTTCTTCCAGTCCAAGTGTGGTAAGCAGTTTGTAATTGTAGAAGTTATGGGCAAGAACGTATTCGTCACCGGTTTTCATGAAGTCGTTCTTGCACATTTTGAGCCCACAGAAAAATCCGACGCCCAGTGCCACGATGGCCAAAATTGCCATCCATCGGCCCAGACTGCCGCGGATTTCACGCAGGGTGGTTTTATGCATTATATTTTTCATGGGAGTACACCTACCATTCAATCTGTTCAATCGGAACCGGATTTTCGTTCCGTTCCACAGAGGTGACTGTACCATTCTTTACATGTACAATGCGGTCTGCCATCGGTGTGATGGCCTGATTGTGGGTAATGATGACTACGGTCATGCCGGTCTCTCTGGCCGTATCCTGCAGCAGCTGAAGAATGGCCTTGCCGGTATTGTAGTCCAGTGCACCGGTTGGTTCGTCGCAAAGCAGAAGCTTCGGATTCTTTGCCAGAGCACGGGCGATGGCAACTCTCTGCTGTTCGCCGCCGGACAGCTGTGCTGGAAAGTTATAGAGTCGGTGACCCAGTCCCACTTTATTCAGTGCATCTTCCGAATCCATCGGTTCTTTGCAGATCTGAGTGGCCAGAGATACATTTTCTACGGCGGTCAGGTTCTGAACCAGATTGTAGAACTGGAAGACGAAACCGATTTCGTGGCGGCGGTATGTGGTCAGCTGTTTCTGACTGTAGGATGAAATGTCAGTGCCGTCAAGCCACACATGACCGCAGGTCAGGGTATCCATGCCTCCCAGAATATTTAAAAGGGTAGTCTTACCTGCGCCGGACGCACCGACGATAACACATATTTCTCCCTTTTCGATTTCAAAAGTTGCATCGCGCAGCGCTTCGATGGAAACCTCTCCCATCTGATAAACTTTTTTTACATTGTCAAATTTTACAAAAGCACTCATGCTTTTCCTCCTGCGTGTGTAATATGACTGGTATTATATCATATTCTTTTGTTTTTTAGAATGATGAAACGGTGTTTCCAGGCGAAAAAAATGCACAAAAAGCCAGTAATCAGAAGGAAAAATAAAAATGCGGCAGTATCCTGCTGAACCAGTTCTCCATGGCTGGCCATAATCCGGAAGGGCCAGGAAAAAAGAAGGGAGACCGGGATACAGAGAAGGAGCGGGAGGAGCCCCCGGATGTACCCGGTTCTGCCGCAGAGATAAAAGGTCAGCATGGGAAGGATTACCGCAATGCTGCCTGCGGCAAGCGCAAGGACTGCCCCACCGGCAGCCATGACAGCACTATCCGCGGAAGAACATGTCAGAAGAAGCGATGCCTCCGTAAGGAAAATGGTCAGAATACAGCTGCTGTAGATTCCTTTCTTTTCTGCAAACCAGCTGCTGAAAAGAGGTCCGCATGCCAGGAAAAAACTGAAAAGGAGGCCGGATTCTGATGATACTGAAGATTTTGCCGGACTCACAATGGAACATATACCGATTGAAGTCAGAATGCAGAGGAAAAATACGACGGCTTTTACAATGGAGGGACTGAAAAAATCATGGGGTGGCTGCTCGAGAAGGCGGGCGTGCGGGATTCGTCCTCTGATACAGAATAATCCGGCGCAGGTCAGTATGGCGGCAAGTACAGGAACGGATACCTGTGTAAACTCCGTTAAAATCTGAAGAAATATGGAGCACAGCAGGCTGCAGGACCAGGCAAGTCCCAAAAATGGTGCTGCAGAGATGTACCTGCCTACCGCAATCCAGGGAGGCAGAATCAGAAGCAGACCGGAAGCGCTGCATCCAAGAAGAATGGGAGCCGGAAGTGCGGAGGTGCCGGGATTTTGCAGAGTGATAAAATATATGCCGATGATGCTGAGGGAACAGCAGAGAATCAGCCAGAAACGGAACGGCAGCCGGTTCATGAGCGCCCGGAGCGGAAGCAGACCCAAAAGCATGCTGCAGAAAAAAGGCGGCCAGAAAGACGGGGACAGATCTGCATAGAGAACGGAAAGCAGAGGGGAGAGAATTAATATCAGGCCGGCTAAAGTACGTGTTTTCGAAAAAATTTGCATCATTTTCACATTCCTCCAGGATTTTATGGTATAATCAATTTTAGTGTTAGACAGAAAAAATGAATTATTCGTTACAATTTTTTGAAACAGAACAGAGGTGTGCTATGATCGGTTTTGCGGAAAAATATCTGGGGTTTCAGGCTGACGGAACTCTGACAGGAAAAGAAGGTATGATTGCGGCTGTGCTGGCTTTGGCGGTGCTTCTGATTGTATTTTTTGCTGTGGCGAAAATTCTGGAGCGGATTCATATCCGTAAGACCTCCATATTTCGTGTAAAGAAAAATAAATATAAGAGCAGACTTGGAAAAAAGAACATCAAGTACTGATGACGGTATATGTATCCCCGCTTTATGCGGGGTTTTTTTATGCTTTCAGCGGATTGTATATTTTAAAAACTGTAGCCGTTGGTATCACAGCACTGGCAGGCTGTATTACGGCTGCGGACCGGTTCTGTTCCGGTGCTTCTGCGTTCGGTCCGGGATGTGTTCTGACAGCAGCAGGCTTCATCAGGACTGCATTCATCGCACTGCCCTACGTTATCGCAGGCCTGACTGATTTCGGTGGCATTCAGATTGAAGAGGGCCGGCTTGGTAACTTTCAGGTTGATTTCCGGAGTGAGGGCCAGTGTTGCTGTAAGAGCAACCGTACAGCCATCTTCGGTGCAGACAGTGGTGAGAACCGGGTTCAGCAGGGCGGCACAGGCGTCAAAATCGAATACCAGATTTGGAGAGATGCCGGCAGTCTGACAAGGGACTTCCACGCAGTATACGGCAAAATTATCACTTCCGGGTATTACGATACCTTCGTCTTCGCCGCCCGGAATGGTTTGCAGGCATAAGCGGAAACTGCAGGTTCTGCTTCCGTTGCTGGCAGTACCGTCCAGAATAATTGACAGTCCGGCAGCCCATGGACCCGGCACCTGAGCCAGGAAGAAGTGGCCGCCGTTATCACAGTCCATACTGCAGCGGCTGTCGGAAGAACAGCTGCATCGTGAGGATTCCGGCGTACATGGACAGTCAGTGATTACGTTCATGATACCGGAAAGGTCTGCTGCATACTGACCGTTTACCAGTGCAAGTTCTGTGACAGGGAAACCATCTATGGTAACATCCTCGCTGGTGAATACGGCATCTGTACTCAGATTGAATCCGGTGACAATGACACGGGCGTCCGTAATGCGGAATGTGGTGCCGGGAGTTGCTGTAAAATCAGAAAAACATCCGCCGCATCCGCAGCAGCAGCCATTGCTGCAGCCGCACCGGCATCCGCTGCCGGCAGTACGCATCTGACCGAAGGAAAGCTGCTGGGTGAAGGTTTCTGCAGTTGTTGCAAGGCTGTAAAGAATCGGGCAGGATTCCTGAGTCTGGTCGAAATAGACCTTGTTCAGGTATACCAGATTACCGGTATTCCGGCTCGGAGAATTACATTGACAATTCATAATTGTTGACCTCATTTCATTAAAATATACAACTGAATCTGCATTTCAGGGGGTGCATTCCACAGAAGTGGGGCACCCTGCTTTCATTATATGGGGAATGCTTGAAAAACGTGTTTCGGTGGTGGAAAAACACGGAAAATACACTAAAAAACCTTGATTTATGGGCTGTTGTGGTGTATAGTGGTGGTATAACTATTTAGCTTGGGGGATTGTCTCTATGTTCATGGGAACGACGCACAATTCAATAGATGAGAAGAACCGCGTTATCGTTCCAGCCAAACTGCGAGCGGAACTTGGAAACCGCTGCGTTTTGACAAAAGGACTGGATGCATGCCTGAATATTTACACCATGGCAGACTGGGACCGTCAGATGGAAAAGATTACCCGCCTGCCTGAATCCGATCCGAAAGTCCGGGCTTTCATCCGTCACTTCTGCGGGAATGCTGCAGAATGTGAACTGGATAAGCAGGGCAGAATCGTCATCCCGCAGGAACTGAAAGAGTATGCGGGAATTGACAGGGAACTGGTTACCATCGGTGCTATGACGAAAATTGAACTCTGGGCACGTGATACCTGGAGCGCACCGGACAACGACGGAAGAATGGATACGAAGGAATTCTCCGCAGCACTGAAAGAATATAATTTCTAAAGGAGGAGATAACTGTGGAATTTAAACATATATCAGTCCTCTTTGATGAGTGCATGGAGGGACTGAACATAAAACCGGACGGAATCTATGTGGACGGCACCATGGGCGGCGGCGGCCACAGCAGCGGAATCTGCAGCAGACTCAGCGAAGAAGGAACATTTATCGGAATCGACCGTGATGAGGATGCACACCGGGCCGCACAGGCACGGCTGGCAGAATACCCATGCCGCAAGATTTTCGTACAGAGCAATTATTCTGACATTAAAGAAGTTCTGGATGAAATTGGTATTGAAGAAATCGATGGCGCACTGCTGGACCTGGGGGTATCTTCCTTCCAGCTTGATAATCCTGAAAGGGGATTTTCCTACATGCAGGACGCTCCGCTGGACATGAGAATGAACCAGCAGGATGATCTGACAGCCTACGATGTAGTTAATAACATGGATGCCAGAGAACTGAAGGAAATTATTTCAAATTACGGGGAAGAACGGTGGGCGGCACGTATCGCCGAGTTTATCGTGAAGAAGCGGAATGAAAAACCGCTGGAATCCACTGCAGAACTGGTGGATGTGATTAAGGCAGCGATTCCTGCAGCAGCACGCCGCGACGGCCCTCATCCTGCAAAGCGTACCTTCCAGGCCCTGCGCATTCACGTAAATGATGAACTGGGACAGCTGGAACGGGCAATCGAAGCTTTCTGTGATGTACTGGCACCGAAAGGCCGGCTGTGTGTAATCACGTTCCACTCTCTGGAAGACCGTATTGTGAAAGACATTATTGCGAAACGTGTAAATCCGTGCACATGCCCAAAGGAATTCCCGGTATGTATCTGCGGAAAGAAACCTGACATTAAAAAAATTTCCGGAAAGCCGATTGTGCCTTCTCCGGAGGAACTTGAAGTAAATCCGAGATCCCGAAGTGCAAAGCTTCGTGTAGCGGAGAAAAAGTAAACGGAAGACAAACAGTAAGGAGTAAACATGGCTGTAAACGAAAGAACCTATACACGTTCTTATGAATACCAGCCCCTTTATACAGGAGCAGCAGCTTTCCAGCCGGCGTATCCGGACAGAGAAAGTGAAGAAAGCAGAAAAGTAAAGAGAACCAGAGAACGTCCGAAGTCTGCTGTAGAAGCGGAAGTTCAGCCGGCGGGACAGAGTCTGACCATTCAGGAACTGCGTCAGCTGATTGTGATGGCGGTTGTGGTGGGAGTACTGCTGATTGGAATGCTGGTGGTAAATGCTTATGCCGTAAGCATCCAGTGCAGTATCAATGAACTGACCAAGGCCAATATGGCACTGGAAGATGAAATTGATACACTGCATATGAAAATCGACAGCAGCACCAGTATTGAACAGATTGAAACCCATGCCATGAAGGAACTGAAGATGGTTTATCCAAAGAGCAGCCAGTGCATCTATATTTCAGAAGACACTGTTCTGATGGACAATTTTGCTTCAGTTATCCGGCAGAAAGCTTACCAGTAAGTGTGGGAATAGTACAAGATATTCGGATATATACATAATACAAATCATCAGAATAACTTCATAAAAAACGAGCCAGACAATTCCATAGCATAAAAGCAGTCTGGCTCTTTAACATTAAGGGGAAATATGAAAAAATCAGTTACCGTAAAACAGAAAAAAAGAATTGTACTGGGCTTCTTTCTGCTGTCTCTGATTCTGGTTGCACTTACCTTCCGTGTGGGCTGGCATCAGATCGTGCGTGCAGATGAACTGACCGCTAAAGCCAGAGACCAGCAGACACAGGACGTGCCGATTGCAGCTAAGAGAGGTACCATTTATGACAGAAACGGCCGCGAACTGGCCAGCAGCATTACCTGCTATTCTGTATGGGTCCGTCCGGCTCAGCTGAAGGAAGGCAAATCAGAAAAGGAAATTGAGGAACTGTCCGTTTCTCTTGCAGATATTACGGGAGAAAAACAGTCCACCGTTCTGACCAGACTGACCAGAGAAGACTCTCTGGTAAAAGTGGCGAAATATCTCGACAAGGATCAGGCAGAGGCAGTAAGAGACCTGGAGGTTTCTGCACTGCAGCTTTCTGAAGATACCCGCCGCTATTATTCTCTAGGTAACTTTGCTTCACAGGTTCTGGGCAGCGTAAATGATGACAATGCCGGAAGAACCGGGATTGAGCTGGAATATGACCAGTATCTCAGCGGTGTAGCAGGCCGCTGGGTGCGCAATATTGACGTAGCCGGAAATGAGCTTCTGGACGGTATGGAACAGTATTATGAGGCACAGGATGGCCTCAACGTAATTCTGACATTGGATGAAGCTATTCAGTACTATGCGGAGAAAGCTGTAGCGGAAGGTATGGAAGCTACCGAGGCAGACCGCATCATGTGTCTGATTATGAATCCGAAAACAGGAGAAATCCTGGCAAATGTGGTATCACCGGGCTTTAACCCGAATAACGCAGTTGTTCCGGATAACGAAGAGGAACTGGAAAAATTCGAGAAGATGACCGCGGCAGAGCAGAACCAGTATCTGTTTGCGCTGTGGAGAAATCCCATTGTCAGCGATACTTACGAACCTGGTTCCACATTCAAACTGATTACAACATCCTCTGCACTGGAGGAAAAAGCTATCAGTCTGAATGATACATTCACCTGCAATACCTATGTAAACGTAGCAGGCATCAACCTGCACTGCTGGAGCCCTCGTGACCACGGCAACCAGACCGTAAAACAGGCAGTGGGCAATTCCTGCAACCCGGCCCACGCAAAGATTGCAGCCAAGATGGGAAAACAGGCGTTTTACAAGTATATTAACTTATATGGTTTTATGGATCTGACAGGCGTTGACTATCCTGGTGAAACAGGTGCCATCATGTACAATGTGGACGCTGTAGGTCCGGTAGAACTGGCTACAATGGGTTATGGACAGAGTATTTCCATTACACCGATTCAGCTGCTGTCAGCAGTCAATGCCATCGGAAATGGCGGGGATCTGCTTCAGCCTCATTATGTAAAGGCTCTGACTGACTCAGAAGGCAATGTGGTGGAAGAATATGAAACTACAGTTGTACGTAAGGTTCTGTCTTCCAAGACTGCACGTGAAATGCGTGAAATCATGGAATATGTCGTAGCAGAAGGCGGCGGCGGTACAGCCAAAGTTACCGGCTACCGTGTAGGCGGCAAAACCGGTACTGCAAACAAAATCGATGCGGGAACCGGTGCTTACGGCAAGTATTACTATTCTTCCTTCCTGGGAATGGCTCCGATGGATGACCCGCAGGTTTCCATCCTGGTCGTGGTAGACAGCCCGAAAGGAGCGTTCTACGGTTCTCAGGTTGCTGCACCGATTGCAAAGTCCGTTCTCACAGATACACTGCGCTATCTCAACGTTGAACCGCAGTATACCGATGAGGAACTGAAAGCCATCGAAGGCGATTATACCGTTGTTCCGGATGTAACCGGATATGAATTCAGTGAGGCAGTCGGAAGAATCGGCGGCCGTGCTCTGCGCTACAGCAGACCTGAAAATACCCGTGACGATGACGATTTCATCGTTGTGGATCAGTATCCGAAGGCAGGAACCAAGGTAAAACGCAATTCCATAGTTTATGTTTATAAAGAATAAAATATAGAGCCCGAAAAGGAGTCAATATGAAACTTTCCTCTCTGACTGAAGGCCTGGAATACAGGCTGATGCAGGGTACAGAGGACGAGGATGTGAAAGCATTGATATACTTTTCAGATAAAGCAGTGCCGGGAAGTGCATTTTTTGCAATCACCGGTACAGAAGATGACGGATGCAGATATATCCGTGATGCAGCTGACAGAGGCGCGTCTGTAATTGTGACCTGTCTGGCGGATGAGACGCAAAATGTACTCATTCCGGACGTGACAGTCATCTGGACGCCGGATGTCAGAAAGGCACTGGCTCATATGAGCTGCATCTTTTACCGCCATCCCTGCAGGAATCTTCTGACTGTCGGGGTAACGGGAACAAAAGGAAAGACCAGTACCACCTTTATGCTCCGTGCAATTCTGGAAGAAGCCGGAATACGAACCGGCCTTCTGGGAACGGTGCAGAACGGGTGGGATGATAATTTTGAAGAAGCGGAGCGGACGACACCGCAGTCCTGTGATATACAGCAGTGGTGCCGGAAGATGGCCGATGCAGGCTGCCGTGTGCTGGTTATGGAAGTGTCCAGCCAGGGGCTGATGCAAAGCAGAGTGGACGGCATTCTGTTTGATATTGCTGTATTTACCAATCTGTCACCGGATCACATCGGATCCGGTGAACATGAAAATTTTGACGAATATGCCTTCTGGAAGAGCAGGCTGTTTGCCCGGTGCAGAAAAGCCATCATGAACATGGATGACCCGCACTGGGCAGCACTTCTTCCCAAAGAGAGGGTAAAGCTGAAAACCTTTGGCCGGTGTGCAGAAGCAGACTATGTGTGTGAAAACCTGACTCTTGTAAAGGGGAATCATGGACCGGGAGTGAAATTCAGTATGAATGAACATCCGGTTGTACTGAATCTTCCGGGTACTTTCAACGGTATGAATGCTGCCGGTGCTATTGCTGCAGCGAGAGAACTTGGAGTGCCTTGGAAAGATATACAGACTGCTTTAAACGGGCTTAAGATTCCGGGCCGTGTGGAGCCTGTTGATACGGGAGGACGCACCAGTGTACTGGTGGATTATGCCCACAATGGTATTTCTCTGCGACAGCTTCTTACAGACCTGCGGAAGTATGAACCCCGCAGGCTGATTCTGGTTTTTGGATGCGGCGGGAACCGGGACCGGAACCGGCGCTTTGAAATGGGCCGCGCAGCGGCCGAACTGGCCGATTGTACGGTGGTAAATTCCGATAATCCCAGAAAGGAAAAACCGGAAGACATCATAAAAGACATCACCGATGCCATGGAGGCTTCGGGTGCTGAAAAAGAAAGTTATATTGTAATCTGCGACCGGGCCCAGGCAATTCGCACAGCGGTGCGTATGGGAACTCCGGACGATATTGTGCTGATTGCCGGCAAGGGTCATGAAACCTATCAGCTGGCAGGAGACGCGAAAATACATTTTGACGACCGACAGATCGTTACGAACATGGGGGACTGAAGCTATGAGAAGCATCACAGAAAAAGAAATTCTGGATACAACCGGAGGAAGACTGCTCCAGGGCTGCACAGAGGCAGCTGTGCATGGTGCAGCAATTGACTCAAGGAAAGTCACTGCAGAAAACGTATTCTTCCCGATGAAGGGAATGCGTGCAGACGGCCATGACTTTTTGGGCGGTGTGCTGCAGAGGGGATGCCGTACTATGGTAATCTCCGATGCTGCGAAAGTGCCGGGCGAGGAAGTTTTGCAGGGACTGGATCTTAAGAAAGATGACATCAATGTAATTCTGGTGGATGACACCCTGAAAGCCCTTCAGCAGCTGGCAAAATATTATATCGCACAGCTTCCGCTGAAAAAGAAAATTGCTGTAACAGGCAGCGTGGGAAAGACCAGTACCCGTGACATGCTGTATTATGTGGCATCCGTGAAATATAAAGCCGGACGCAACAAAAAGAATTACAACAACGAGTTCGGCCTGCCTCTGACCATTCTGGATTTTGATGAGGATCTGGAAGTGGCAGTTCTGGAAATGGGTATGGACGGTTTTGGCGAAATCGACCTGCTGGCTGATATGGTGCGTCCTGATATGGCAGTCATCACCAATGTAGGTATTTCCCATATCGAAAACCTGGGAAGCCGGGAAGGTATCCGCAAGGCCAAGATGGAAGTGACCAACTATTTCTCTGAAGATGCAGTGCTGATTGTGAATCAGGCCTGTGATCTGCTGCAGAAAGACATGGTTAGCGGCGATTATCAGGTTATTACCGTGGGAAATGATGGAAAAAGTGATTTTATCGTATCTAATGTTTGCGATTTCGGCGATAAAGGTATAAAATATACTTTAGACCGTAATCATAAGCAGTATGAAGTGAACCTGAATGTACCGGGCGGACATAATGCCCTCAATGCAACTCTGGCAGTGGCGGCCGGTGAAATTCTGGGAATCAGTGCGGAAGATGCCATCCGTGGTCTGGAAAATGCGGAGCTGACAGCAAAGCGTCTGAATGTCCGCGGCAAGAACGGAATTAAGGTTATCGATGATACTTATAATGCGGCACCGGAATCCATGCGTTCTGCCATTAATACGCTGAAGGCGACCAAAGGAATCCGGCGTGTTGCAATTCTCAGCGACATGAAGGAACTGGGACCGGAAAGCCGGAATTTCCACAGAGAAATCGGTGCTTATGTGGCGGAACAGAAAATTGATTTTCTTATCACTGTGGGTGATGATGCCAGATATATCGGAGAAGGTGCAGCGGAAGGCCTTGGAGCTGATTCCGTGCGCCATTATGAAACCAAGGCGGAATTTATGAAAGACATGGACCGGTACATTCAGCCGGGAGATGTGGTTCTGGTAAAAGGTTCCCGCAGCATGGAAATGGAAGAAATCGTAAAGAAAATATTTGAGGATAAAGAATAGGAGCTGACAAAACATGTTTACACCCCTTATTGACGCAGTAATTACTTTAGTAATCGCATTTGCAGTCAGCGCTCTGGTTGTAGGGCGTCTGATTCCATTCCTGAAAAAGAAACAGTTTAAGCAGTATGTCCGTGAAGAGGGGCCGCAGTCACATCTGAAAAAGACAGGTACTCCAAGCATGGGCGGTATCGGCATCATCAGCGGCGCCATCATCGCTGCACTGATCATGGGCCTGGCAACCGGCACTCTGTCTCTGAACACACTGATGCCTATGGCAGCTATGCTGCTGTATGCACTGATTGGCTTTATCGATGACTACGAAAAAGCGATCAAAAAGAATAACCTGGGCCTGAATGCCAAGCAGAAACTGGTTATGCAGTTCGGTTTCTCTCTGGCAGTGGCTTTATATGCATACTTCTTCTCCGGCGGAGCCGGCGTAAGCAGCAGCTCAATCTGGATTCCACTGTTCAATGTATATCTGGAACTGGGAATTCTGTACATCCCGTTCGTTGTTTTTGTTATGATTGCATTCAGCAATGCGGTAAATCTGACCGACGGCCTGGATGGTCTGGCGTCCGGCATCACTGCACTGGTTGCTTTCTTCATGGTAACTGCAGGTCTGGCATTTGGCTTTACCGGCGAAGTTCTCTTCTTCGGCGGCATTGCGGGCGGATGTCTGGGCTTCCTGCTGTATAACCGCAACCCAGCCAAAATCTTCATGGGTGATACCGGTTCCATGGCGCTGGGCGGTGCACTGGCTGCAGGCGGCATCATGATGAAGCTGGAATTTATTCTGGCAGTTGCAGGCCTGATTTATGTAATGGAAGCTCTGTCTGTAATTATTCAGGTAGGCGTATTTAAGAAAACCGGCAAGCGTGTCTTCAAGATGGCACCGCTGCATCATCATTTTGAACTGTGCGGCATGACTGAACAGAAAGTTGTCTTCATGTTCTGGGGCATCACCCTGGGCTTCTGTCTGCTGGCAACTCTGATTATGAATATTTAGGAGGTGTTCCTGTGGATAACATGAATGCAAATAACCTGAAAGATAAAAAGGTTCTGGTTGTGGGCCTGGGCAAGTCCGGCATTGCAGCCATTCAGGCCATGCTGAAGCTGGGAGCAGAGGTATCTGTGCAGGATTCCAAGTCCCTGAATCAGGTGGACCCTCAGTTAATCAGTTTCCTGACAGGTCTTCCGGGCGGAGAAAACCTGGGTCTTTACCTGGGAACCATGCCGGCGGACATGAGTGAATTTGATATGATGATTCTGAGCCCGGGTGTGGATCCGGAGCTGCCTTTCGTCCGTGAAGCGGAAGAAGAAGGCGTGGAAATCATTGGAGAACTGGAAATTGCATACCGCATCGGCCGCGGACATTTTGTGGGAATCACCGGAACCAACGGAAAGACCACTACTACCACTCTGACCGGTGAAATCTTTAAGACGTGCGGACGTTCCACCCATGTGGTTGGAAATATTGGTGTCGCTGTTATTTCCAAATCTCTGGATGCCGATGAAGATGACTGGCTGATTACAGAAACCAGCAGCTTCCAGCTGCAGACCACCCGTTACTTCAAACCGGTGGTATCTGCCATTCTGAATCTGACACCGGACCATCTGAACCGTCATCACACCATGGAAGGATATGGTGCAGCAAAGGCGAAGATTTTTGAAAACCAGAGCGAAGACGGATACTGCATCATTAATTATGATGATAAACTCTGCATGGAACTGGCAAAGGACTGCCCTGCGAAAGTAGTTCCGTTCAGCCGCAGAGAAGAGCTGGAATTCGGTGCTTTTGTAAAGGATGGTCAGCTGGTTCTCCGCAACGAAGCGGGTGAGCTGGTTACTTTCTGCCGTGCAGATGAACTGCATATTATCGGCGGACATAATGTGGAAAATGCACTGGCAGCAGCTGCAATCTGCTATTTCTCCGGTATTTCTCCGGAAGTAATCAGTGAAACGCTCCGCAGTTTCGGCGGTGTGGAACACAGAATCGAGTTCTCCGGTGAAATCAATGGCGTAAAATATTACAACGACTCCAAGGGCACTAATGTGGATGCAACTGTAACTGCACTCCGGGCCATTAAAAAGAATATTATCCTGATTGCCGGCGGTGACGGCAAGGGTCAGGAATTTGATGAACTGATTGAAAAATTCGAAGGCAGTGTAAAGCATATGATTCTGCTGGGACGTGATGCCCGTCTGATTGCAGAGGCTGCAGACCGCTTCGGATTTAAAGACTATACTTATGCCAAGGATATGAATGAATGTGTACAGAAGGCTGCTGAAATGGCAGCTGCAGGCGACACAGTGCTGCTTTCTCCGGCCTGTGCAAGCTGGGATATGTACAGCAACTTCGAACAGCGCGGCGAACATTTCAAAGAGTGTGTAGCGAAGCTGGGCTCCTGGTAGAAAGCGGGTGAATGGGTGAATAAACTTTCACAGGAAAAAATTAAAAGAGGGGACTTTATTATTATCGGACTGACAGCGCTTCTGGTTGTTTTTGGTACGGTAATGATTTTCAGTGCCAGCTATTATGCATCCATTTCCGAAAATGACGGGGATCCGTATTCTTATCTGCGGAATCAGCTGATTTTCGTAGTGATTGGGACCGAGCTCATGTGGCTGTGTTCCAAACTGGATTATCATCTATGGGGCAAGTTTTATCTTGTCTTCCTGCTGGCTGGTCTGGTTCTTCTGCTGTGTATTTTCACACCTCTGGCCATCAGTGCAAACGGTGCAACCAGATGGCTGGGTGTTCCGGGCATTCCGTTTACCATCATGCCTGGGGAATGTGCCAAGTTTGCAGCTATCGTGTTTACGGCAGGTTATCTGGACCGGAATCCTAAAATTGCAGAAAATTTTGTAAGAGGTGTTATGCCGGTACTGGCAGTGGCTGGTGTTTACTTCCTGCTGATTATGAAACAGCCAAACATGTCTACGGCCATGACACTGTGTATTATCGTAGGCGGCATGCTGCTGATTTCCGGCGCAAAATGGTCTCATCTGGGGACTCTGGTGGGAATCGGTGCTGCAGGTGCGGTTGTTCTGGTATTTTCCGACACTTCCGGTTACCGTTATCAGCGTATGCTCAGCTTCCTGGATCCATTTGAGGATGCTCTCGGAAACGGATGGCAGGTAGTTCAGGGGCTGCTGGCTCTGGGAACTGGCGGACTGACCGGCCGGGGACTGGGAAACAGCATTCAGAAGAATCTTTATCTGCCAGAACCTATGAATGACTTTATTCTGGCGATTATCGGAGAAGAGCTGGGATTTCTGGGAATTCTGGCACTGATGACTGTATATCTTATTTTTGTATGGAGAGGATGCCATATCGCCATGAATGCACCGGATTTTCTGGGCATGATGCTGGCGGGCGGCATCACCATCATGGTAGGCGTTCAGGTCGCAATTAATGTGGCAGTTGTTACTTCCACCATGCCGCCTACCGGTATTGTACTGCCGTTTATCAGCTACGGCGGCAACGCGCTTATGATCTTCATGGCGTCGGTGGGGATACTGCTGAATATTTCAAAAAAATCAAGTCTTTAGCAAACAGAAACTGCAGTAAGGAGTAGTTATGAGAGTCATTGTGACAGGCGGCGGAACCGGCGGACACATTTATCCTGCCATCGCCATTGCGGATAAAATTAAAGAAATGGAACCGGATTCCGAAATCCTCTATGTAGGCAATGATGTGGGAATGGAAAAGGATATTGTGCCTCAGAAGGGCTATCCTTTTGAGATGGTTACGGCTATGTGGCTGGACCGCAGCAATCTTCTCAAAATCTTCAAAACAGGCTGGGGCGTGCTGAAGGGTACTTCGGAGGCCCGCAGAATCATGAAACGGTTTAAGCCAGATGTGGTCATCGGAACCGGCGGCTATGTCTGCGTACCGGTGCTTCTGGCGGGAAAACAGTATGGTGCCAGAACTTTTCTGCATGAGCAGAATGCATATCCGGGTATGGCTAACAAATTCCTGGAAAAATCTGTGGAAAAGGTATTCCTTGGATTCCCGGATGCAGCCAAGTACTTTAAGCAACCGGAAAAACTGATGTATACAGGAAATCCTGTAAGAAGAAGCTTTTTTGAAATCAGCCGGGAAGAAGCCCGTGAAAAACTGGGCCTTCCGCAGGATGCTTTTATTGTGCTGTCCTTCGGCGGCAGCTTGGGGGCGGAAAAAATCAACGAAGTCGCTTTCGAACTGATGGAAACCATCAACGGAAAAGAGAAGATGATGCTTATTTTTGGTACCGGCAAGTGGTATTATGATGCGGTTCTTCAGAAGGCGGAAGAAAAAGGTCTGGAAATTGCAGATAATGTTTTGATAAAGGGATATCTGGATCCGATGGAACTGTATCTGGCTGCCTGCGATGTGGTAATCAGCAGATCGGGAGCCCTTTCTGTAGCGGAAACTACAGTCTGCGGCAAGGCATCTGTTCTGATTCCGTCGCCGAATGTAACCGGGAACCACCAGTACTATAATGCAAAAGCTGTGGCAGACCGGGGCGGAGCACTGCTTATCGAAGAGAAAGATATGAACAGTGAGCAGATTATCCAGGAAGTTCTGAGAATGTATAATGATGCAGAACATTTGAAAAAAATGAGCTGTGCAAGCAGGGAATGCGCACCTGTGGAAGCACTGGATTTGATTTATAATACAATCTGCGGCAGATAGTCTTGTGCCTGCTGCCAAGAGAATGTAACGGAATATACACCTCCTGCATACTATGGAAATAGAGGCAGGAGGTGTTTTTTTGGAATATTATGAAATTGACGGGGGCATCCCGCTCAGGGGAGAATACGAGGTAAGAGGTGCAAAAAACGCTGCGCTTCCCATTCTGGCTGCAACTCTATGCAAGGGCGGTATTCATGAAATATACGGATGTCCTGAAATCGGGGATGTGCATACCATGGTTGAGATCCTCAGGTCGCTGGGAGCATCCGTGGAATGGAACGGGGATTGTATCTGTGTAGACAGCCGGTTTCTTACCGGAACTGCAGTTCCGCCGCAGCTGATGTCACGGCTCAGGTCTACTGTTTTTCTGCTGGGGAGTCTCCTTGCCAGAGCAGAGGAAGCGGTGATTTACAGACCGGGAGGATGCAGAATTGGAAGCAGACCGATTGACATACATATTGCTGGCTTGCAGAGACTGGGATTTGACGTACGGGAAGAAGGGGAACTGGTTGCAGCGTCAGGAAGATGCCGGGGAGGCAGAATCCGTCTTGCCTATCCCAGCGTAGGTGCTACAGAAAATCTCATGATGGCGGCATTATCCGGAAGCGGATATACCATACTGGAAAACTGTGCTGCAGAGCCGGAAATTGAAGATCTTCAGGGTTTCCTCAGAAGCTGCGGATATCGGATCTACGGGGCGGGAACCAGCTGCATTCACATCGAAGGCGGACGGGGGCTCCATGATACCATGTATTTCATTATGGGAGACAGAATTGAAACGGCCACGTACATGATGGCACTGGCGGGAACGGCAGGCGACGGAATTTTGACGGGAACCCAGTCCGTGTATGTTTCTGCGGTGACGGAAGTGCTGGAAGGGATGGGGGCACAGATCCGGAACTGGGAAGACCGGATTCAGGTATCCTGCAGAGGAAGGCTGAAAAGTCCGGGAACAGTTATAACGCAGCCTTATCCGGGATTTCCGACAGACTGCCAGCCTCAGCTCATGAGTCTTGTTTGCTGTGCGGAAGGAACTGCCACGATTCGGGAAGAAATTTTTGAAAACCGTTTTACTCACAAAAAAGACCTGATGAAAATGGGTGCAAATATTGAAACCTGCGGTAAAAATGCTATAATAAAAGGAGTGAGCTCTCTTCGGGGCTGTCCGGTTCAGGCGCTGGACCTTCGGGGCGGCGCGGCACTGGTGCTGGCCGGGCTCATGGCAGAAGGAACCTCTCTGGTAAGAGGGATTGAACATATAGAACGAGGCTACGAGGATTTCGACTGCGGAATCCGCAGGCTGGGAGGAAACATTGAAAAAAAGAACACAGAGACGAAAAAAAAGAATGAGTCCGCTGATGAAACTGCTGATTCTGATTCTGGTAATCGGAGCGTCTGCAGCCTTTCTGGCATCGCCCCTGTTTGACGTGGCGGCATATGAGGTGGAAGGGAACAGCTATTATTCTGATGATGAAATTCTGGTGCTGGGAAACTGCCAGACCGGTGAAAATATTTTCTGGGGGACGCCGCTTTCGGATATTGAGGAACGGCTTTCCAGAGATGCGTATATGCAGGAAGTGACTGTAAAACGGTCTCTTCCTGACACCGTTAAAATTTCCATCAATGAACGGCGCCAGGCCGCTGCAATCGTTTACGGCGAGAAATTTGTTGTAATTGACGGAAACGGTACTGTGCTGCGGAAAACCGGTGTAGAACCGAAAATTACGGTCATCAGAGGCCTTACCATCAGCAAGATGAATGTGGGAGAGCCGATTGAAACAGAAGAAAGTGTACTGCTCCGTCAGACACTGGAAATGCTCCGGTCCGTGGAACAGGGCGATATGTATTTCAAGAAAATCGAACTTTCGAAGATGCAGATCCGTGCCTATGTGGATGACAGTCTGATCTGCCAGGGAACACCGGAACAGCTGATGGATGTCATCAGTGACGGCAAACTTCAGGTGGTAATTCAGGAGCTTTTTGCCCAGAATATCGAAAGAGGAACCATAAAAATCGGTGGGGATGACTACATCTCCTTTACTCCGAAAATTGATTAACGGATGAAACCGCATCCTGCGAAAAAAGCATAAAAATAGAAGGAATTT
Organism: Bacillota bacterium; assembly: GCA_017537495.1. Lineage (GTDB taxonomy): Bacteria > Bacillota > Clostridia > Peptostreptococcales > Anaerovoracaceae > RGIG7179. The sequence continues at coordinate 17,997 of JAFYKS010000025.1, forward strand.
CTTAAGAAAAAAGGTGCATTTCCACAGGATGTATGTTACAATGATTTATTATAGGCAAATACTGAGGAGGTAGAGTTCAGATGCTTCAATTTGAAACCAATTTAGATAAATCAGCAGTAATTAAAGTCATCGGTGTGGGCGGCGGCGGCTGCAATGCAGTAAACCGCATGGTGGAAGCCGGCCTGAAAGGCGTTGAATTTATTGCTGTAAATACAGACCGTCAGGCATTAAACAGATGCCTGTCCGAAACCAAGATTCAGATCGGTGAAAAGCTGACAAGAGGTCTTGGTGCAGGTGCAAATCCTGAAATCGGCCAGAAGGCCGCAGAGGAAACTCTGGATGAAATTACATCCCTGCTGGAAGGTGCAGATATGGTATTCCTGACTGCCGGCATGGGCGGCGGTACCGGTACCGGTGCAGCTCCTATCATCGCCAAGGCTGCCAAGGATATGGGTATCCTGACTGTAGGTGTTGTGACTAAGCCGTTCACTTTCGAAGGTGCCAAGAGAAGAAGACAGGCCGAACTGGGAATCAGCTTCCTGAAGAAGTATGTGGACTCTCTGGTTATCGTTCCAAATGATAAGCTGCTGGCAAACTGTGAAAAGAATACATCCATGATTCAGGCATTCCAGATGGCAGACGATGTGCTCCGTCAGGGTGTACAGGGTATTTCCGACCTGATCTCCGAACATGCACTGATCAATGTTGACTTCGCTGACGTTAAGTCTGTTATGACTGACCGCGGTGTTGCACACATGGGTGTTGGACATGCATCCGGCGACGACCGTGCAAAGAATGCAGTCAAGGCTGCAATCGAAAGCCCGCTGCTGGAAACTACCATCGCAGGTGCGAAGGCAATTCTGCTCTACGTGGCAGGCGGTTACGATCTGGGTATGCTGGAAGTCAGCCAGCTGGCTACTATGGTTCAGGAACAGGCAGACGAAGACTGCATCCTGATCTTCGGTGCAGCTGTGGATGAATCCATGGAAGATGAAATTTCCGTAACTGTTATTGCCACCGGCTTTGACGAAGGTCTGGAAACAAGAGCAATTACAGGAAGAGATACCGGAATCAAGGAAGAGCCTCAGCAGGCGCAGGCTGCTCCGCAGCAGGCAAACGGTGAAGTGACCGGAAGAATCGACGGTATCCAGGGCAGAGAAGTGGATCTGCAGGAAATTCTGCAGAACGGAGATGACACGACTCCTTCCAGATTCGATATCCCTGATTTCCTCAAGTAAGATTATACATAACCAAGCCGGTGATGAGCCGGCTTTTCGGTTAGAATATACGCTGCGTGGGCAGCGGGAAATTTGCAGAAAGGCGGCAGTATTTCATGCGTGAAATCACTTCCAAAGACAATAAAATAGTGAAACTGTGCGAACAGCTTGCCGCCCGCAAGTACCGTGACCGGCTGGGCCTCTATCTGATTGAAGGGGAGAACCTTCTGGAGGAAGCCGTCCGGGAAGGGGCAGCTGTGGATACGGTACTGATGAGAAAGGGATACAGCGGCAGAATGCAGCCGGGGCTGGAAGATAAGACTTTCGTCCTGGATGAAAAACTTTTTGACCGGCTGGCCCAGACTGATACCAGCCAGGGAATCCTGGCAATTGTAAAGAAACCGGGAGTTTCCCAGGCTGATTTTATTGAAAAAGGGGCCGTGGGAAATTTTGTTGTTCTGGACAGGCTCCAGGATCCGGGAAATATCGGAACCATTATCCGGACTGCGGATGCGGCCGGATACTCTCTGATCGTGGCGATGAAGGGCACTGCCGATGTGTTTTCGCCCAAAGTGGTTCGTGCGGCGGCGGGTTCCCTGTTTAGAGTGCCGGTTGTTTTCATTGATGACTACGATGAGCTGGTAGCATTCGTGAAGGCGGCAGGCGGTAAACTGGTGGCCACCTGTTTTGACACGGACAGGTATTATTACGATGTGGA
>JAFYKS010000301.1 GCA_017537495.1 Bacillota bacterium
ACGTTTTAAGAAAATGGACGGTTATAATGTCCTGCATCCAATGGGTTGGGACTCTTTTGGTCTTCCTGCAGAAAACGCTGCAATCAAGCATGGTATTCACCCTGCAAAGTGGACCTGGGAAAACATCGCAGAAATGCGTGAACAGCTGAAGGAACTGGGTCTGTCCTATGACTGGAACCGTGAAGTTGCAACCTGCCACGAAGATTACTATAAGTGGATGCAGTGGATCTTCATTCAGTTCTACAAGAGAGGCCTGGCTTACAAGAAGGAAAACCCTGTAAACTGGTGTCCTGACTGCCAGACTGTACTGGCTAACGAACAGGTAGTTGACGGCTGCTGCGAAAGATGTAAGGCAGTAGTAGGCAAGAAGAACCTGTCTCAGTGGTACCTGAAGATTACTGACTATGCTGACAGACTGCTGGACAACCTGGATACTCTGGACGGATGGCCAAACAAGGTTAAGATGATGCAGAAGAACTGGATCGGCCGTTCCTACGGTGCAGAAGTTGATTTCGGCATCAAGGATGACGACCGCAAGCTGAGAATCTTCACTACAAGATGCGATACTCTGTTCGGTGTTACCTACATGGTAATGTCCCCTGAACATCCTTACGTAAACAGCCTGGTTGAAGGTACTGAATACGAAGCTGCGGTAAAGGAATACCAGGAAAAGGTTCAGAAGATGACTGATATCGAAAGAACCTCCACTGCTAATGAAAAGACTGGTGTGTTCATCGGCAGATACGCAGTAAACCCTCTGAACGGCAAGGAAGTTCCAATCTTCATTTCTGACTACGTACTGATGGGTTATGGTACCGGTGCTATCATGGCAGTACCTGCACACGACCAGAGAGACTTCGATTTCGCAAAGGCTTTCGGTCTGGAAATTATTCCTGTAGTTGATCCTCAGAATCCTGAAATTGATCTGTATGACCTGAAGGAAGCATTCGTTGCAGAAGGTACAATGATCAACTCCGGTGAATTTAACGGTATGAACAACCGTGACGCTATCGAAAAGGTAGCAGACTACCTGAAGGAAAAGGGTATCGGTGAAAAGACTGTAAACTACAGACTGCGTGACTGGCTGATTTCCAGACAGAGATACTGGGGTACTCCAATTCCTATGATTTACTGTGAAGAGTGCGGCTGGGTTCCTGAAAAGGAAGAAAACCTGCCTGTACTGCTGCCAACTGACGTAGAATTTACCGGTAAGGGTGAATCTCCTCTGACTACTTCCGCAACCTTCGGCGACACTGTATGTCCATGCTGCGGCAAGCCTGCAAGAAGAGAAATGGATACCATGGATACCTTCCTGGATTCTTCCTGGTACTTCCTGAGATATGCTGACCCTAAGAATGCAGAAGCTCCATTCGATCCTGCAAAGGCTGCGTACTGGTTCGGCAAGAACGGTGTAGACCAGTACATCGGCGGTGTAGAACATGCAATCCTGCACCTGATGTATGCAAGATTCTTCCAGATGGCTCTCTATGATATGGGCCTGGCATCCTGCGAAGAACCGTTCGAAAACCTGCTGACTCAGGGTATGGTAAACAAGGATGGCAAGAAGATGAGTAAGTCCATCGGCAACGTAGTAAGCCCTGAAGAAATCATAGAAAAGTACGGTGCGGATACTGCAAGACTGTTCATTCTGTTCGCAGCACCACCTGAAAGAGAACTTGACTGGTCTGATACCGGTGTAGAAGGTTCCTACCGTTTCCTGAGCCGTGTATACAGACTGGTATACGAATTCGTAGAAAAGTACGGTTCTGTTCCTGAAACCTTCGAAGCAAAGACTGCAGCTGACAAGTCCCTGAACTACGTTCTGAACTCTACTATTAAGAAGGTAAGCGAAGACGTTGGCGGACGTTTCAGCTTCAATACTGCAATCAGCTCCATCATGGAACTGGTTAACGAAATGTACCGCTATAAGGAACTGGAAGACCTGAATGTAGGTCTGCTGGGCAAGGCGGTGAAAGAACTGATTATCATTCTGTCTCCATTTACTCCGCATATCTGTGAAGAAATGTGGGAGCATATCGGACAGACTGGTTCCCTGACTACTATGGCATGGCCGGAATTTGATGAAGATGCCCTGGTAAAAGACGAAGTACTGATTGTAGTTCAGGTGAACGGCAAGTTAAAAGATAAAATGATGGTTGCAAATAATGCAAGCCAGGCTGATCTGGAAAAGATAGTAATGGAAAATGAAAAAATCCAGGCATTATTAGAAGGAAAGACAGTGGTTAAGGTAGTATCCGTACCAAACCGTCTGTTAAACATCGTAGTAAAATAAGAATTTCTTATCGGGCAGGAGCAGCGGGACGTTTAAACACTGCTCCGCCCGCTTATGAAGACAACTGAACAAAATGCTTTGCTATCTTTTCATAAATACGAAAAGGACGGAAAAATTTTATGAGAAGAAAACCAATGAGACCAAGAAAGGAATCACCTTTAAAGGTCATTCCGGTAGGTGGGCTGAACGAAATCGGAAAGAATCTGACCCTGCTGGAATATCGGG
>JAFYKS010000302.1 GCA_017537495.1 Bacillota bacterium
ACAGACAATCCGGTATTCTGGGCCCAGGGCCAGGCACCGACCTCCGTACTGGATGGAGACGTAAGAATCGGCCTGCAGGGTGCCATTGACGACCTTTGCAGAAAAATGAATATTGACAGTCTGGAGTATGATGAAATGCTGGCTACATCCTCTGCAGCCGGCGGTCTGAAGATGACCGTACACGGACTGGTTTACGATATGACCGCCAAGGCGGCCAAGGAAGCAGCACTGGGTGCCGGCGGCATCATCCACTATATCACAGCGGGAAGAATGCGCCGTACCGACATCGCCAAGATTAAGGAAATCAATCCAAACCTGATTCTCATTGCCGGCGGTGTTGACTATGGTGAAAGAGATACAGCCCTGGACAACGCGGAAATGATTCGCGCCATGGGCCTGAAGACACCTGTCGTATATGCCGGAAACATCGAAAACCAGGCGGAAATGGAACTGATTTTCGACGAAGAAAGCGGCATGAAGTTATATAACGTGGAAAACGTGTATCCGAAGATTGACGAACTGAACGTGGAACCTTGCCGTAAGGTCATTCAGGATGCTTTTGAGGATCACATCACCCATGCACCGGGCATGGAACACGTCCGCGACATGGTAAACGGACCGATTATTCCGACTCCGGGGGCTGTTATGGAATGTACCAAGCTGCTCTATGACTGCCTGGGCGACCTGATTGTACTGGACGTTGGCGGTGCTACCACCGACCTGCACTCCGTTGCAACTGAGTCCGACAAAATCGCCCGCATCATGATTTCTCCGGAACCAAAGGCAAAGCGTACCGTAGAAGGGGACCTGGGCGTATACGTAAACCGCATGAAGGTTATCGAATCCATCGGCGAAGAGCAGCTGCGCAAAGAATGCGAAAAGATGGGTATCGACCTGGATGAAACCCTGGCTAGCTACGTGGCAATTCCAAAGACAGAAGCAGAATTCAAGCTGGTAGAACGTCTGACAACAGAAGCAGTTCTCCGTGCTGTAGACCGTCACGCAGGTTTTATCCGCTATATCTACGGCCCATCCGGCCGATCCACTGTGGCAGAAGGCAAAGACCTGACACAGGTAAAATACATTGTAGGTACCGGAGGTGCTTTGACCCGCCTGCCGCACCGCGTGGAAATTATGGAATCCATCGCGCAGAACAATGCCAATGGTATGAAACTCTATCCGACCGAACATGCACAGGTTCTGGTAGATAACGACTATATCATGGCATCTCTGGGCGTGCTGTCCAAGCGTTACCGTGAAGCTGCCATCCGTCTGCTGGAAAAATCTCTGGACTTCAAGTTCCCAGAAAGAACACAGCAGTCCGAACAGGTCCGCATCATGGCAGAACTGCAGGAACTGGCAGATGCTGATGCAGCAAAGAAGGCAGAACTGGCACAGCATATCAAGGAAATGGAAGATATGGGCTACGATATGGAAGCTTATAAGAATCCGGATGCCATCGGCGGCGCTTCCGCAGAAGAAATTGAAGCAGCGAAAAAGGAAGCTTTAGGCAGCAATCTGGTAGAAAACGCACCAGGCCAGGTGACCAGCGCACAGCAGGCAGGCAATCCACATGTGATGCGCACCTGCGATGA
>JAFYKS010000303.1 GCA_017537495.1 Bacillota bacterium
GTGCCGGTTGTTTTCATTGATGACTACGATGAGCTGGTAGAATTCGTGAAGGCGGCAGGCGGTAAACTGGTGGCCACCTGTTTTGACACGGACAGGTATTATTACGATGTGGATCTGACGAAGAATACGGCACTGATTATCGGCAATGAAGGTAACGGAATTGCGCCGGAACTCATCGAAAGAGCAGACGTGAAAATAAAGATTCCGATGGCAGGAACCATTGAGTCACTCAACGCGGCAGTGGCAGCAGCCATCCTCATGTATGAGGGAGTGCGCGGAAGAGGAACAGGACAGGCCTGAGGAATGTGTCATAGACGAAGATAATAATTTGACTACGAGAGGTTTATAAAAATGCAAGACAGACTGAAACAGATTTTAGAAGAATCCAGAGCACAGTTACAGAATGCTGCTTCTCTGCAGGAAGCAGAAGATGTAAGAGTCAAGGTACTGGGCAAGAAAGGCCAGCTGACCGAAATTCTCCGTTCCATGGGTAAGCTTTCCCCTGAAGAAAGAAAGGAACTGGGTCAGGCGGCGAACCAGGTAAGAGCAGAAATCGAAGCTCTGCTGGAAGAAACTTTTGCTGAGCTGAAGAAGAAGGCACAGGCTGCAAAATTCGAAGCTGAAAAGATCGACGTTACAGAACCGGGCAGAAGCTTCCCTATGGGCAGCAAGCACCCTATTACCGTAACCATTGAAGAAGTATCCAAGGTATTCAAGTCCATGGGTTACTCTCTGGTGGAAGGTCCTGAAGTAGAAACCGTTTTCAATAACTTTGACGGTCTGAACGCAGGTCCTGACCATCCGGCAAGAGACTGGACTGATACATTCTATATCTCCGAAGATATCCTGCTGAGAACACAGACTTCCTGCGTACAGGTAAGAACTCTGCAGGACAAGGAACCGCCAATCCGCGTATTCGCACCAGGCAGATGCTTCCGCTGCGATACTCCGGACGCAACACACTCCCCAATGTTCCACCAGATCGAAGGCCTGGTAGTTGATGAAGGCATCACTTTCGCAGACCTGAAGGGTGCACTGGACCGTTTCGCGAAGCAGCTGTTCGGACCGGAAACAAAGACAAAGTTCCGTCCTCACCACTTCCCATTCACAGAACCTTCTGCTGAAATGGACGTATCCTGCTTCAAGTGCGGCGGCAAGGGCTGCAGAGTATGTAAGGGCAGCGGCTGGATCGAAATCCTGGGCTGCGGTATGGTACATCCAAACGTACTGAAGGTTGGCGGCATCGACACTGAAAAGTACACCGGTTTCGCATTCGGTATGGGTGTAGAACGTGTAGCTATGCTGAAGTACGGCATCGACGATATCCGTCTGATGTACGAAAACGACATGAGATTCATTCATCAGTTCAAGTAATCGGGGAGGCAGTAAGACATGATAGTATCATTAGAATGGTTAAAAGATTATACAGACGTTAATGTGGATACCACAGAATTCTGCGACCGCATGATTCTGTCCGGTTCCAACCTGGAAACCTGTGAACTGGTTGGCCGGGACATGGAAAAAGTAGTTGTGGGCAAAATCGAAAAGATTGAGCGTCATCCAAATGCGGAAAAGCTGGTTGTATGCCAGCTGAACGTTGGCGGCGAAGAGCTGGTTCAGATTGTAACCGGTGCATCCAACGTGTTTGAAGGTGCATACGTACCTGTAGCACTGGACGGCAGCCGTATCCCTGGCCCGCTGCACGGTCAGCCTAAGGTTGAAGGCGGCGTGGAAATTCACGCAGGTGAACTGAGAGGTGTAGCTTCTCACGGTATGCTCTGTTCCTTCGGCGAACTGGGCTTCGAAGACAAGGTTGTTCCTGTAAACCAGAAGGACGGCATCTGGATTCTGGATGGCGAATACACTCTGGGTATGGATTTTGCTGAGGCACTGGAGCTGAAGGACGCGGTTATCGACTTCGAAATTACACCTAACCGTCCGGACTGCCTGTCCATGATCGGTATGGCAAGAGAAGCAGCTGCAACCTTCGGCACTGAACTGAGATATCCGAAGACCGGCTGCGAAAAGGCAGAAGGTGACGCTGCAGACTACATCAGCGTAGAAGTAAAGTCTCCGCTGTGCAAGCGCTATACCGCTAGAATTGTTAAGGACGTAAAGGTGCAGGATTCCCCATGGTGGCTGCAGAGAAGACTGATCCATGCGGGTATGCGCCCAATCAACAACATCGTTGACATTACCAACTTCGTAATGCTGGAATACGGTCAGCCGCTCCACGCATTCGATATTAACAGCATTGCAGGCCGTCACATCATCGTAGACACTGCAGCTGAAGATGAAGTATTCACTACCCTGGACGGTACCGAAAGAACTCTGGATACCGACATGCTGATGATTAAGGACGCTGAAAAGTCCGTAGCAATCGCAGGTGTAATGGGTGGTCTGAACTCTGAAATCGAAGTAGATACAAATACAATCGTAATTGAATCTGCAAACTTCCTGGGATCCAGCGTAAGATCCACTTCTTCCAAGCTGAAGCTGAGAACCGAAGCTTCCGGCAGATACGAAAAGGGTATCGACCCGAACCTGTGTGAAGCAGCAGCAGACCGTGTATGTGCTCTGATTGAACTGATCGGTGCAGGTACTGTAGTTGGCGGCAGCGTGGATGTATATCCTGAAGTGGAAGAAGCA
>JAFYKS010000304.1 GCA_017537495.1 Bacillota bacterium
ATGAGCAAACACCTCCTGACTACTTTATTTTACCACAGACTTGCGGTATAATGATAGATGTAATATTTTGCGCAGAAACCGAAAATAAGGAGAGAAAGACGATGAAATATATTCAGGCTGATATTCATGTAAACCGTGAGGGCATTGAGCCCGTGCTGACCGCACTGATGAACGTGGACATTATGGACACCGTGGTGGAAGACCCGGCGGACATTGCAGACCTGCTTGATAAGGATCAGGACTGGGAATGGGACTACGTTGATGACAGCGTGATCGAAATGCAGAATGCAGAACCGAAGGTAACCGTTTACATGGAAGATGATGAAGAGGGACGCCGTAAGCTGGCTGCACTGCAGGGTGCCATCGAGGAACTTAAGACCGATGCTGCTGCTGGTGCATACGGTGAAGATGTGGACCTGGGTCCTCTGACTGTAGATGTTTACGTGGAAGATGACAGCGAATGGAAGGACAACTGGAAGGAATTCTTCAAGCCAAAGAAGGTAGGCAAGCGTATTGTGGTGAAGCCGACCTGGTATGATTATGAAAAGGAAGAGGGGGACCTGGTTATCGAAATCGACCCAGGCATGGCTTTCGGTACCGGTACGCACGAAACCACTTCCCTGTGTCTGCGGCTGATGGAAGACTATATGGCCGACGGTGACAAGGTTCTGGATGTAGGCTGCGGTTCCGGTATTCTGGCTATCGCGGGCGCACTGCTGGGAAGCCCTGAGGTTCTGGGCGTGGAAATTGACCCTGTAGCGGTGGAAATCGCGCAGGAAAACCTGGAACTGAACGGCGTGACCGATGTGGCTCGTGCACAGTATGGAGACCTGACCAAGGGAATCGACTTCAAGGCGGAAATCGTGGTGGCAAACCTGATGGCAGACCTGGTGATGATGCTGTCTGCTGATGTGGCAAAACATATCCTGCCGGGCGGTAAGTACATTTCTTCCGGCATTCTGGTAGAAAAGCGTGACCAGGTGGCGGCAGTGATTCGTGACTGCGGTTTCGACATCGTGGAAATCCGTGAAGATGGCATGTGGTGTGCGATTGTGGCAACACCGAAGGAAGCATAGATTTTGAGGGGAAACTGGCAATGAGCAGATTTTTCGTAGATCCGTCTGATGTAACGGATAAGTATATTTACCTGAACGATTCCGGGGACCTGAAGCACATGCGTAAAGTTCTGCGCATGGGCGTGGGCGATGAACTGGATATTTCTGATGGCGCAGCCTGGGAGTACCATGTACAGATTGAGGCACTGGACGAAGATGAGGCTAAACTTTTGATTTTGGACAAGCAGAAGTTTGCCCGGGAACCGGAACTCCATGTGACCCTGTATCAGGGTGTGCCGAAGGCAGGAAAGATGGAAGGCATCATTCAGAAGTGTGTGGAACTGGGCGTTTATGCCATTGTACCTGTGTTCATGGAACGTACCGTGGTAGTCGATAAAGGCAACTTCGGTAAAAAGCAGGACCGCTGGCAGAAAATCAGCGACGAAGCTGTGAAGCAGTGCAAACGCGGCATCATTCCGGAAGTGGGCGCATCTCTGAAGTTTAAGGAGATGGTGGAAGAACTTTCTCAGTATGATCTGATTCTTTTCCCTTACGAAAATGAAGAGGGTACGACCATTAAAGACTGTCTGCGTGATGTGGTCCGTGCGGTGGAAGCGGGCGAAGGCACCATGCCGAAGAATGTCTGCATTATCATCGGACCGGAAGGCGGTTTCGCGGATAAGGAAGCGGAAATGCTGGACGAAGCCGGCGCACAGCGTGTATCTTTGGGCAAGACCATCCTGCGTACAGAGACTGCAGGTCCTGCCGCTCTGGCTATGACCATGTACGAACTGGAACTGTAAATTTGTATGAAAAAAGAGACTTCTCGTGAAGTCTCTTTTCTGTTTCTTATTCTTCTTCGTCTCTCCACTGGAGAACTTTTCTGTAAGTGTTGCAACCATAGATGATGCCTACAATCAGCACACCTGCAACAGCCACATTTCTAACGATTTTATCTACATGAACGGTTACGTCCACGGAATTTTCTTTTCTGCTCATAATACAATCCTCCCCTTACAGTTTAACCATATAGTCACATTTTAACAGATTATAAACAAAATGCAAGACTATTCAGGCAAATGCTCTGCAAGTACAAAATCCGGTGTCCGCAGAAACCGCTTCAGTCCGAAAAGACTGTCCGGATCGCCGGAGCGGATGGTGTTCATAATCTGATAGCTGGTCAGGGAGCCTTTGAAACCCAGCTCCTTGAGGATGGGATTGGCGGAACCGTCGGTCGGCCAGGCACCGTAAGGCCAGGCAAAGACCAGAGCGGGCGTACCGACCTCTTCCATAATCCGCTGCTGTGCCGTTCCCAGATCCTCCAGAAGGGCGGTACGGTAATCTTCGAAGGATTCGCTGGGAATACGGTCGGCACCTTTGCGGCCTGTTCCGTCATTACGATGCAGATTCCAGGTATGATTTCCGATTTCCACCAGCGCGGAAGAAACCATGTCAGAAGCTTCCTTCCAGGTTAAGGGACCTCCGCCCGGCGGCCTCTGGAGCTGACCGGAGGCAAGGTCCGTTTCGCTGCCAATCACACTGATTACTGCCGGAACGTGATATTTCTGAAGTAGGGGAAAGGCTTTTTCGTAGTTGTTGTAGTACCCGTCATCAAAGGTGATGAGAACCGGTTTTTCCGGCAGCTGTGCGCCGTTTTCTGCATAGTCTGCAAGCTGCCGGAAGGTAACACCGGTGTATCCATGGTCTGCAAGCCACTGCAGATCCTTCTCAAAATCTTCCGTCAGTATGAAGTATTCTCCTGTCCGGGCTGGATCGTCGGTCAGGCCGTGATACATGAGCACCGGAAGGGGTACTTCAGACCGAGTGTCTTTGACCGCTGTCATCATGGAGGCGGAAACTGCGGCAGGAAGCCGGGTCTGCATGTAGATTCCCGTAAGGAACAGCAAAAACAGAAAGAGTACCGCAACCAGATTATTTCTCTTCATGACTTCCCCCTTTCTTTCCAAAATATTTTATGTCCGGCTTTCTTCCTTTATGTCAGGCTTTGTGGTAGAATAGGGGGGAGATTAATTTTGGGAGAAGACAATGAGATTAGCATTTCATACTTTGGGCTGCAAAGTCAACCAGTACGAAACAGAAGCCATGAAAGAGCAGTTCGGCTCTGCAGGCTATGAAATCGTAGGGGAAGAAGATATTGCAGACGTATATATTATCAATACCTGCACCGTAACCAATCTGGCAGACCGCAAGTCCCGCCAGTACATCCGCCGCATGAAGAAACAGAGCCCGGATGCTATCGTTGCGGTAACCGGCTGCTATGCCCAGGTCAGCCCGGAAGAGCTGACTGCCATGGAAGAAGTGGATATCGTGGCGGGTACCGGCGAAAAAAATAATCTTCTGGCTTACGTGGAAGAATTCCGCCAGAAGAGAGAAGCGCAGCTTCACATTAAGACTTATGATGAACTGACCGAATATACGGATAAGGGCATCATTACATCCATGGAATCCCGTACACGTGCATACATAAAGATTCAGGAAGGATGCAACCGGTTCTGTGCTTACTGTCTGATTCCTTTTGCGAGAGGACATGTGAGAAGCCGCAATCCGGAAGAAGTGGTGGAAGAAGCCCGCGCACTGATTGATTCCGGCTTTAAGGAAGTAATTCTTACCGGTATCAATACGGCACTGTATGGTACAGAGACCAGTTTTGCATGGCCGCTGACAGAAGAAGAAAAAGCTGCCGGCATGAGCGGCATCGAAATCATCATCAGCCGGATTAATGCACTGCCTGGCCAGTTCCGTATCCGCTTAAGCTCTCTGGAACCGACAGTAGTCAATGCAGAATATGTGAAGAGACTTATGCAGTACGAAAAGCTCTGTCCGCACCTGCACCTTTCCATTCAGAGCGGCAGCACCAATGTGCTGAAACTGATGAACCGCCGTTACAACCGTGATGAGTACCTGGATATCGTTCAGGTGCTGAAGGAACATGACCCGGGCTACGGCATCACTACCGATATTATCGCCGGATTTCCTGGCGAAACAGAAGAGGACTTCCTGGACAGCATCGATATGATCGAGCGTGCCGGTTTCTGCAAGGTTCACGGATTCCGCTACTCCAAGCGTCCGGGAACTGCAGCTGCATCCATGAAGGGTCACCTGGACGGCAATACGAAAAACGACCGCATCACACGGCTCCTTGCTGCAGGCGAAAACGCTGCGAAGGAATTCTTTGCGGGGGAACTTGCACGGGGAGGCGAAAGAACCGTTCTCTTCGAAGAATGGGACGGACCGGCTGGAGAGGGCCTGATTACCGGCTACACCGAAAACTACATTAAGGTGTACGCAGAAGGCGGCGATGAACACTTAAACAGTTTCCAAAAGGTAAGACTTTTAGAAGAATACAAAGACGGAATGAAAGGAGAGATCATCAATGGCTGACTGTATTTTCTGCATGCTTGCAAATCATGACATTCCAACCAATGTGGTCTACGAAGACGACAAAATTTTCTGTTTCCATGACATGGAACCCCAGGCTCCGGTTCACGTGCTGCTGATCCCGAAGAAGCACATCTGCTGCCTGGATGCGGTAACCGAAGAAGATCAGGAACTGATGGGTTACATGATGTATAAGATTCACGAAATCGCAGAAACCCTGGGACTGGAAAACGGTTACAGAGTGGTAAGCAACAACGGGGAAGACGCA
>JAFYKS010000305.1 GCA_017537495.1 Bacillota bacterium
CATGGTCTTTTCCAGAGCATTGTCCAGATTTTCTTCAAAAATTTCAGGTCTGATATGACCGGTAACCAGATTTGCGTCGGTTACAGTCGGTCTGTCACCGCCACGGCCATAACATACAGGACCAGGGTCAGCACCAGCAGATACCGGACCAACCTTCAGTGCGCCGCCGCGGTCTACGTAAGCGATGGAACCGCCGCCTGCACCGATGAAGGACAGGTCTACAGAAGGAACAGAAATTGGATATCCTTCAATATGGCTTTCTGTTGTAAACTTGATAACATTGTCCTGAATCAGAGCTACGTCAGTGGATGTACCGCCGATATCGAATGTAATCAGGTTCTTTTCACCCATCATCTTTGCCAGATAGTTTGCTGCGATAATACCTGCGATTGGACCGGAGTCAGCAACAGCTACTGGTTTTGACTTCGCTACATCGAATGTCATAACGCCTGCATTGGACTGCATCATGTACAGGTCTGCACCAATCTTTGCGTCTTCCATATGCTGTTCGAAGTCCATAATATGAGACGCCATGTTTGGCATCATGTAAGCGTTGATAACAGTTGTGGAAGTTCTTTCGTATTCACGGAACTGTGGATTGATATCAGCAGATGCAGATACGAAACCTTCAGGCCATGCCTGCTGCAGTGCTTCCTTAACCTTCATTTCGTGTTCAGGGTTTGCATAGGAATGCATGAGGCAGATACCTACGGATTTAATGTTTTTCGCACGAAGTTCCTCAACAATTGCAGGAATTTCATCCAGATTCAGAGGTTCTGTTTCTTTTCCCTGGAAGTTTATTCTTCCGGAAATTTCAAATCTCAGGTTACGCTTAACCAGAGGTTCTGCCACATCCATCTGAATGTCGTAAATATTTTCTCTGCGGTAAGCACGTCCGATTTCCAGAACATCTTTGAATCCTCTTGTGGTAATCAGTGCAGAAGCTTCACTTTCCTTCTGCGCAATCATATTAACCACGATAGTAGTACCGTAAACGAGTTCATCAATTTCATCGTTACGCAGTCCACTTACCTTCACGATCTTTTCGATACCGTTCATGATACCATCCATTAACGCTTTCGGCGTTGTTGGTGTCTTGGCGTAATACATACGTCCAGTTTCTACATTGGTCAGTACCACGTCAGTATTGGTTCCACCGGTGTCAATGCCTAATCTGTACATAAAATATTTCCTCCTATCGTCTTAAATATTGATTTTCACGATATTAAATACTGAATAATTGTATATATATTGTTTTTTTCAGCACTTTATCCCCTGTATTTGCCATTATACTTGGATATCCTCCTCTTGTAAAATATCATTTACCGTGATATAATATCGAAAATTCAGATAATTAAATCGAGGTGATCTTTATGAATAAATTAGAAATAGATGCTTTTCTGTCTGTATGCCGTCATAAGAATATCTCCAAAGCCGCAGAGGAACTGTTTCTCAACCAATCTTCACTGAGTACGCGGATAAAAATGCTGGAGGACCGTTTGGGCTGCCCTCTTCTGCTCCGCAGCAAGGGGAAACGAGAAATCACCCTTACAGCGGAGGGTCAGTCACTTTATGATCTGGCACTTCAGTACCAGGATATTGTAGATAAAATGATTTCTGTAGGGAAAGGCAACGTTGCTGATGAACTCCGTATTTCCGCTATCAACAGTGTGGGAAATTATCTTATGCCTCCTGTCTTCCGTCGATTCATTGAAACACATCCACACATTCAGCTTACAATCCAGGATATGGAAGCTGAAATGGCATGTTCCAGTATTATCCGCGGAAAAACCGATATGGCCTTTTCTACAGGAAAGGTGGAAACCGATCAGATTGTAGCAACACCGTTTATGCGCGAGCCATTTGTTGTTATCTGTTCTGCCGATTCTGACTATCCAGAAAAGGTTACGCTACAGGATCTTCCCGTATGGGACGAAGTCTATATCAAATGGTCTGCAGAATACAAATTCTGGCACCAGTCCATTTTTGGTGATGCACAGCATCAGTTCGAACTGGAACTGATGGGCCAGATTGCCCTCTTTGTATCCATGCCTGGAAAATGGGCCATCGTTCCCAAAAGTATAGCAAACCACTTCTGTACTTATAATAAACTGCGGCAGTGCACCCCAGATTTCATCATTCCAAACCGTTCCATATATATTCTGCGTCATCGTGATAAAGCTGAAAGCGTCTGCATACACTATTTCATCGATACGCTGAGAGAAGTCCTTTATGATCAGTACGGTGACTGTTTCATTGTTTAATTTATCTCTCCATGCAAATCCGTCGTTGACTTTTTGATATCAAAATGATATCATTTCCATAACATATAACTCATTAGGGGGAGGAAATAAATATGGACGAAAAGATTTTGAATGGTAAGAAGAATGGTATGCTCATGCTGCTTCTGATTCTGGCACTCTATGTGGTGGCAATTCTGGGAATTGTGATGACTGTATCCTTCGGCGGATATTATCTGCATCCGGTTATCACCATCGGTATTCTGGCAGTATGCATCATCTGGATTGCCCTTGGATGGATTCTGCTGATTGGCCTGAAGGTTCTGAAACCGCAGGAAGCACTGGTGCTCACCCTCTTCGGCAAGTACGTAGGTACACTGAAGGGCGAAGGTTTCTACTTCGTAAATCCGTTCTGTACTGCAGTAAACCCTGCTGCCAAAACCAAACTTTCTCAGAGCGGTGATGTAGCACGTAAGAGTGAACTGGCTGAAGCTGCAGCTGCCGTATCAAATGGTGCTGAAGCTGTGGGTAAGAAGGTTTCTCTGAAGATTATGACCTTAAACAATGCCCGTCAGAAAATCAATGACTGCCTGGGTAATCCGGTAGAAATCGGTATTGCAGTTATGTGGAGAGTTACTGACACTGCCAAGGCTGTATTTAATGTAGACAACTACAAGGAATACCTGTCTCTCCAGTGCGACAGTGCCCTCCGTGATATCGTAAAGATTTATCCTTACGATGTGGCACCGGGAATTGACACCACCGGTGACGGTCATGCCGACGAAGGAAGTCTGCGTGGTTCCAGCGAAGTGGTTGCTGAAAGAATCCGTGACGAAATCCAGAAGAAGGTTTCCGAAGCTGGTCTGGAAATCATCGAAGCCCGCATCACCTACCTGGCATATGCGCCTGAAATCGCAGCCGTTATGCTGCAGCGTCAGCAGGCATCTGCCATCATCGATGCACGTAAGATGATTGTAGACGGTGCTGTAGGCATGGTGGAAATGGCTCTCGAAAAGCTCAGTGAAAACGATATTGTAACCTTAGATGAAGAAAGAAAGGCCGCTATGGTGTCCAACCTGCTGGTAGTGCTTTGCGGAAACAAAGACGCCCAGCCGATTGTGAACAGTGGAAGCTTGTACTAAATCATGGCAGAAAAAGCAAAGAAGCAGATTCCTCTGCGTGTTTCCGAAAAACTGTATAATCAGCTTGCTGCATGGGCCGAGGACGATTTCCGCTCCATCAACGGACAGATTGAGTACCTGCTGACCGAGTGCGTACGCCAGAGGAAGAAAAACGGAAAATACGTTTCCGAGCACCTTGACGAGCCAATCGAACTGGATATTGAGTAAACGAAAAAAGGAGTGAACTGATGATATGTACCCAGTTTCCTGGACACATTGAAAATTAGCTTAAGCGAGACTGTGAAAAAAAGTCTGTAAATTACCTTCTATGGTAATTTAGATATAACGTAAACCTTGAAATTCCAAGGTTTCTTAGTTGAAGATAATATAATACAAGTCTTAGCTCATGTCAAGGACACCTTCATCAGGAAGGTGTCCTTGACTGCTTTCAGAGCATATTATGCAGGGAATCGACCTTCGTACATGATGGAAAATTCACCATATACCTTGCCCCAGTTTCTCAGCGGCTGGGTCCATTTTTTCGTAGCCTGGAGGGTTGCAAGATACAGGGATTTCAAGAGTGCTTTATCATTTGGAAATACTGTACGCTGGCGGTTCAATTTCTTGTATGTACTATTCAGGCTTTCAATTGCGTTGGTGGTGTAGATAACCTTACGTACTTCAGTGGAGAACTTGAAGATTGGTGTTAATACATCCCAGTTCTGTTCCCAGCTCTTCATGGCGTTTGGATATTTACCATCCCATTTGTCTGCAACAACCTGTAATGCTTCATAACCCTGCTTTTCATCCGGAGCCAGATAGATGGACTTTAAATCCGTAGCAAATGCTTTCATGTCCTTGTAGGACACATATTTCAGTGTGTTACGAATTTGATGTACAATACACCGCTGATACTCTGTATCCGGATAAGCTGCGTGAATAGCCTCTTTGATGCCTGACAGGCCGTCTGCACAGATAACCATGATATCCTTTACACCACGATTTTTAAGGCTGTTAAGAACACCGAGCCAGTATTTACTGCTTTCATTTTCTCCGATTTCAAGGCTGATAACATCTTTCATGCCATCCAGGGTATAGCCCAGGATGACGTATGCTGCCAGCTTGCGGATACGATTATCCTCTCTTACGGAAAAGTGTACCGCATCTATAAAAACAATCGGATAAATCTCATCTAAAGGACGTTTCTGCCAATCTTCAATGTCCTGAAGAATTTTGTCCGTCACATCAGAGATAAAGCCTTCACTGCATTCAAAGCCATAGATTTCTTCAATCTGCTCTGAAATCTGTCTGGTTGTGAGGCCTCGGGCATACATACTGATAATCTTCTGATCGATGTCAGAAATATCCTTCTGCCGCTTTTTCACAATCTGTGGTTCGAATGTACTCTTACGATCCTGAGGAACATCAATTTCGAATTCGCCGTAGTTACTGCGTACAGTCTTGGACTTGGTTCCATTGCGGTAATTATCGCTGTCACTGCGCTCATAGTTACCGTAGCCCAGGTGTTCATCCATCTCTGCCTCCATCATGGACTTAATGGTTCCACCAAGAAGATCTCGCAGAGCAGCCTGAATATCATCAGCAGTTTCGATGTCATACTCTTCAATCAAAGCAGAGATAATATTTTTCTTGTTTTCGTTCAGAGGGCCAACCTTGTGAACATTTTTCTTTTTAGCCATATGAAAAGCCTCCTATGATAATTTAATTTTACCATAGAAGGCTTAGTTCTTTTAGATATTTACAGACTTTTTTTCACAGTCTCGCTTAAGCACACATGGATGCTTTCCGGTATTTTACCGGAGGCATCCATTTTGTTTTTTTCTGGATTCTCTCATTGTTATAATAAGTAATATATTCTTTAACCGCTTTTGCAAAGGCGTCAAAAGAATCATAGTTCTTCTCA
>JAFYKS010000306.1 GCA_017537495.1 Bacillota bacterium
ATGCTTTATCGACATTCAGGACAAGCAGGGCAGAATTCAGTGCCATGTAAAGAAGGACGTTCTGGGTGAAGAAGAATATAAGTGGTTCAAGACCTACGACATCGGTGACATTATCGGTGTAGAAGGTACCGTATTCAAGACTAAGCGCGGTGAAGTTTCCATCCTGTGCAGCAAGGTTGTTCTGCTGACCAAGTCCCTGCAGGTTCTGCCTGACAAGTGGAGCGGTCTGAAGGACCAGGATACCAGATACCGTCAGAGATATACTGACCTGATCGTAAATCCTGAAGTAAGAGACACCTTCATCAAGAGATCCAAGATTATCAAGGAAATGAAGCGTGTACTGGAAGAAGACTTCGGATATCTGGAAGTAGATACTCCAATCCTGACCACCATCGCAGGCGGTGCAAACGCAAGACCATTCAACACTCACCATAACACTCTGGACCTGGATATGAAGATGCGTATCTCCAACGAACTGTATCTGAAGAGACTGATTGTTGGCGGTCTGGACAGAGTATATGAAATGGGTAAGATGTTCCGTAACGAAGGTATGGACAGAAACCACAACCCTGAATTCACATCCATGGAATGCTACATGGCTTACGGTAACATGGAAGACACCATGGAAGTTACCGAACAGCTGGTATACAAGGCTGCACTGGCAGTAAACGGCACTCCAATCATCACTTACCAGGGCAAGCAGTTCGACGTAACTCCTCCTTGGAGAAGACTGAACATGGCTGACGCTGTTAAGGAAATCACCGGTGTGGACTTCGATGTAATCAACACTGATGAAGAAGCAAGAGCAGCTGCACTGGAAAAGGGTATGGACCCTGCAGAAGTACAGCACTGGACCCGTGGTAAGATCATCGCTGAAATGTTCGAAGAATTCTGTGAAGACGTTCCAGGCTACCTGGACGGCCCTGTATTCGTAGTAGGACATCCGGTTGAAGTATCTCCTCTGTCCAAGAGAGACCCTAAGGACCCTAGAATCACCAGAAGATTCGAAGGTTACATCAACGGCTGGGAAGTATGTAACGCATTCTCCGAGCTGAATGACCCAATTGACCAGTACGACAGATTCGTAGTGCAGCAGGCTCAGCTGGATTCCGGCGAAGACGATGAAGCACATCCAATGGATATGGACTTCGTAAACGCTCTGGAAGTTGGTATGCCTCCTACAGGCGGTCTGGGCGTAGGTATCGACAGAGTTATCATGCTGATCTGTGATGCTCCAAGCATTAGAGACATCATCCTGTTCCCAACCATGAAGCCGCTGGATTCCGATAAGAAGAAGGCTCCTAAGGAAGAGGAAGTGGAAGACGTGAAGGCTTCTGAACCACTCGATTTCTCCAAGGTTGAAATCGAGCCTCTGTTCAGCGATTTCGTAGACTTCGAAACATTCTCCAAGTCTGATTTCAGAGCAGTAAAGGTTAAGTCCTGTGAAGCAGTTCCTAAGTCTGCTAAGCTGCTGAAGTTCGTTCTGGACGATGGTACTGAAAACGACAGAGTAATTCTGAGCGGTATTCACCCTTACTACGAACCGGAAGAACTGCTGGGCAAGACTCTGGTAGCAATTACAAACTTACCACCAAGAAAGATGATGGGTATCGAATCCAACGGTATGCTGCTGTCTGCAGTACACCAGGAAGAAGGCGAAGAAAAGCTGAACCTGCTGATGGTTAGCCCAAGAATCCCTGCTGGTGCAAAGTTATACTAATAAAAATACAGACGATCTGTAACCGAATGGCCAAAGGAACTTCCCTTTGGCCTTTTTATTTCATAGACAATCACCGGTTGTGTGCTATAATTACAGTAATCAAATCTTTCCGATGCAAACAGGAGGTAACTCTATGAATTTCAGTCTGGCTCTGTACTGGCCCATTCTGCTGGCCGTATTCTCGGATATTTTCTATCAGATCTGCGCAAAATCCACCCCGGCGAACCTGAATCCTTTCGCCTCACTGACCGTGACCTATCTGGTGGGCGCAGTGATTTCCACGGTGATTTTCTTCATCACCAGCGGAGGCGGAAACCTGCTGGCTCAGTGGAAAGAAGTCAACTGGTCCACCTTTGTCCTGGGCCTTGCCATCGTGGGTCTGGAAGCTGGTGCTATCTACATGTACAAAGTAGGCTGGGCAGTCAACACTGGCTATATCGTAAAGGCCATTCTTCTGGCAATCGCACTGATTGCAGTGGGATACTTCCTTTATAAGGAATCCTTCTCTCTGCATAAAGCCCTTGGAATTCTCGCCTGCCTGGTGGGACTCTATCTGATTAACAAATAACTGCCTGTACACAAGGAGGTACTGTTATGGACATGGATTACGGAATCATATCCTGCATACCCATTACGGTTCTGATGGCCGGAATGCTGCTGACCAAACGGATCACGGAAATGATGGTCATTGCATCCCTTCTGGGAGCCATCCTCATACATAAAGGGAACTTTTTCTCCGGCTACATTGAAATGATTTACGGCACCCTGGGGAATTCGTCCTATCATTTTGTTCTGTTCATCCTCATGGGATTCGGCGGTATGATCAAGCTGTTTCAGGAGTCCGGGGCGCTGCTGGGGTTCCGTCACAGCCTCTCAAAATATATAAAGGGCCAGCGTGCGCCGCTGATTGCAGCCTGGTTCATGGCCTTCGTCATGTTCGTGGATGACTATCTTTGCGCTCTGGCGGTTTCCTTCTCCATGAGGGAAATCACAGATGAAAACAGAATTCCCCGTGAGCATCTGGCCTTTCAGACCAATGTTATGGCGGCCTGTGTCTGCATCCTGGTTCCTTTCAGCAGCTGGGTGGCGTTTACCACAGGTCTGCTGGGTGAACAGGGAGCTTCTTTTATGGATTATCTGAAGGGCATTCCGTTTATGTTCTATCCTTTGCTGATGGCGTTGCTGAGCATGCTGCTGACCCTGGGGATTGTTCCCAAAGTCGGTGCCATGAAGAAGTCCTATGAACGTGTGCAGCAGGGCGGTCCTCTGCTCCCTGCCGAAAAGGGCAGCTCTTCCATCGTAAACCTGGAGATGGACAATGAGGTGAAGGAAAGCTCCGCACTGAATATTATCCTTCCTCTGGTTGTGATGATTGGAGTGGTGCTGATTTATGACAATGATCTGGTGCATGGTATCTTTGCATGTATCGCCGTTCAGGCGGTAATGTATGTGGGCGGAAAGCTTATGAGCCTGAGCCAGTTCGTGGATGCTTTTTATGAAGGGGCCAAGTCCATGTGCTCCATGGCCATTCTAGTATGCTTTGCATTTACTCTGAGCACAGCCAATGAAACCATGGGATTCTTCGACTTCCTCATTGGAGGAATCAGCCGGAACATGCCGCCGGAGCTGATACCGGCTCTGATTTTCGTAGCCGTGGGCCTTGCAGTTTTTGCAACGGCAGGATACTGGATTATCCAGATTATTGCCATTCCGGTCTTCGTACCGCTGGCAGTGGCAGTGGGCCTTCCAATCCCTGTGGCCATCGGCGCGGTGATGAGCGGCGTTGCTTTTGGAGGCAACTTCTGCTTCTACTCAGACATCATCTTCATGACATCCGCCGGAACCGGCATCTCAAACATGCGGCAAGTAAAAGTGGCAGCGCCTTACGTGCTGACCGTGACGGCACTTACTTTGGTCGGATATGTGGCACTGGGATATATGATTATGTAAAGGCAGACTATAAGAATTTATTGAGACCTCGATAGAGGTCTCTTTTTATTTTTACAAACGGTAGAAAATAAATGATGAAAATATAAAATAATAATGATTATCACTATTGACAAATGAGTTAGTTTGTGCTAACATAAAGCCATCAAAAGAAAAGAAACAAATCACCGGCCCGGCAGCCGATTCAAAAAATGAACGGGCGGTGAATAAAGGGGCCGCAAAAGCGGTAAACTGAAAACAGATTATAAAAGAGGTAAAGGAGATTAAAACTATGTCAATGATTAATAAGGAAGTAAACGAGTTTAAGGTAAAGGCATTCGTAAACGGAGAATTCAAGGACGTATCCAAGGCGGATATCCTGGGTAAGTGGAGCGTGTTCTTCTTCTATCCGGCAGACTTCACATTTGTTTGCCCGACTGAGCTGGAAGACCTGGCTGACAAGTATGAGGAATTCAAGGCCATTGGCTGTGAAATCTACTCCGTATCCACTGATACACACTTCGTACACAAGGCATGGCACGATGCATCCGACAGAATCAAGAAGATTCAGTATCCAATGCTGGCAGACCCAACCCACGCAATCAGCAGAGATTTTGATGTACTGATTGAAGAAGACGGCCTGGCAGAAAGAGGTACTTTCGTAGTAAATCCGGAAGGCAGAATCGCAGCTTACGAAGTAAGCGCAGGCAACGTTGGCAGAAACGCTGATGAACTGTTCAGAAAGCTGCAGGCACTGCAGTTCGTAGCAGAACACGGCGACGAAGTTTGCCCGGCTAA
>JAFYKS010000307.1 GCA_017537495.1 Bacillota bacterium
AAAGAGTGGGAGGGTATTATGAACCGGTACAGCAATCTCCTCACAGGCTGCCTCTGTGCATTTACCTGTGAAACCATATATGGTCTGAGTTACTTATTCACCAAACAGGCAGTGGAAAATGCCACACCTCTGGCCCTGCTGGGCTGGCGCTTTGTCATCGCGGCAGCAGCCATGAGCCTTTGCGCCTGCCTGGGACTGATCAAAATCCGTCTGAAAGACAAGTCGCTCCGTCCTCTGCTGCTCATCGCCCTCTTCAATCCGGGACTTTATTTCATCGGTGAAACTCTGGGTATCCGTTATACCACTGCATCCGAAAGCGGCGTCATTCTGGCCTGTATTCCGGTAGCTTCCCTGATTGCTTCAGCCTTGATTCTACATGAAAAACCACACCGCCAGCAGGTTCTGGGGATTCTGGTGACTCTGGCAGGTGTACTTATAACAGTACTGGCAGTGGGTGTCACTTCCAGTCTGTCCGTGCCGGGCTACCTCCTGCTGCTGGGATCCATTGCAGTTTACGCCCTCTACTGCGTGTACGTGGACAAAGCCTCTGATTTTACCGGCGGTGAAATCACCTACGTCATGCTGGTGGCCGGTGCCGTGCTCTTCGGCGTAATGGCACTGGGTGAAGCGGCACTGGCTGGTGATATGGCGGGACTTCTGCGTCTTCCATTTACAGACAGCGGCTTCCTGACAGCTATATTATATCAGGCCCTCTGCTCTTCTGTACTGGGTGTATTCCTGTCTAACGTAGCCATCGCCAAAATCGGTGTCAACCGGACCTCCTCCTTCATCGGTGTATCCACAGTCGTTTCCATTCTGGCTGGTGCACTGATTCTGAAGGAACCCTTTACCACATACCAGATTGTGGGTGCAGCCGTCATTCTGGCCGGTATCTATATCGCTAATACTTATCATGAAAAGGAGTACCGCCACACGCCATAAACGTGTGAACAGTACTCCTGTTATTATTCCAGATTCAGCTTTCTTCTGAGCAGCTGTTCACTGATCACATGGAAAACTGCAACCTGAACCACTTTCATCAGAATGACTATCATCAGAGAAAGCACAATCGTTCCCAAAGAGTATGCTCCATTCCCTGCGGACGGAACATACCCTTCACCTTGATTCATATTATTTCTTCACAGCCCTCTTCAGCGGCACCCACCAGAAGAGACCGAAGAGCATGCACAGGCATGCGGATTTTGCACGGCTGCAGCCGCTCATCGCACCAATTTCAAAGCCCACGCAGAACAGCTCCGTCACATGCATGGTCAACATAATCACCACCAGCATTGGAGTGATTCCCATGACCCACAATGCGATGCAGAAGCCCCAGAACAGCAGGGTCAGAGGCCAGGAAAGTTTTTCATTGAGCAAAATATCAACAATCACGCACGCGCCTTACTTTTCAATAAATGCAAGCACGTCTGCGAAAACATCACATGCAATTTCTTCTTTCAGAATTTCATGGCGGTAGCCCTCATATAGCTTGCCGTCCACGCTGGTGTATCCTTTCTTTCTCAGGAAAATCTGGCTGTCCAGCCAGCCGTCTTTGCCGCCGATGCAAGGGTCAGCACTGCCTGCGATGAAGAAGATTGGCAGGTCAGGATTCTGCATACCCCAGCCATTTTCCAGGAAGCAGGCTTCCATCACCAGCATCAGATTCTGATAACCATTTAAGGTAAAACCGAAACCGCAGAGTGGACAGGCCAGGTATTCGTCCACGTTAGCTTCGTTCACGGAGAGCCAGTCGCACTCAGTCCGAGGATTTTTGATGGTCTTATTGAAGCCGCCCAGAGACATGTCGAACATGAGCTTGCTCACATGACGATCCCCCTTCATGGCCTTCAGCACCCTGATCAGAATCTTGGCTGCGCCCACTGCAGGATTTTTGCCGGGTGCACCGCAGACAATCAGCTTGGCGATTTCTCCATCATGTTTTCTCCAATACGCACGCACAATCAGGGAACCCATGCTGTGGCCGAAGAGATATACCGGAACACCAGGGAACCGTTCCTTCATGTACAGAGTCAGCTGATGCACATCTTCCACAATTGCCTCCCCTGTATCATCGTACATATAACCCAGGTCACCGGCTTCACGGATGCTTTCCCCATGACCGCGGTGATCGTGGAGAATGGAAGCATAGCCCGCTTCAGCCAGAAATTCCATAAACGGGAAGTACCGTTCCTTGTGCTCCGACATACCGTGAGCCAGCTGCACGATGCCCTTTACTTCACCATCCGGTGCATATACTGCTGTGCTCAGGGGCAGTCCGTCAAACTTGGATTCAATCTTCAAAATCTCTTTCTTCATGGCTTTATCCTCCTATATTTCAAAGTTTGCAGCAACCTGCATTTTTCCTTCTTTCAGCATGCACTTGCCCATTGCATATACGGTGTCGATGTTCAGTTCTTCATCCAGCAGAACGATGTCTGCATCCGCACCGGCAGCAAGCACACCCTTATCCGGATACAGTTTCAGTGCCTTAGCCACATTTTCGGTAACCGGCTTTATTGCTTTTTCCAGCGGGCAGCCGTGTACTTGAACCATGGACTTGATGGTATCCTGAAGAATACTGATGCTTGCGGCACCAATGCCGACCAGTTCCTTCTTTTCATTCCAGATTGGGAAGCTGCCGTTGCTGTCGGTACTGATAGTCATCATTCCTTCCGGAACCTCATCCAGTGCTTTGCAGAACAGTCCTGCATAATAGTCCAGTTCATCCATATCACAGGTGAAATCCACGTATCCGCCCCGCTTTGCAAACTCCATTGCAGCTTCATACTTGGACTCCAGATGGGTTGGACGGAAGTTTGCGATTGGTATTTCAGAGTTATTCAGCGCGTCGAAAACAATTTTCAGAGGATCCTTTCCGCTTCCGGTATGAAGGTGTACAATTCCCGGCTTGCCGGAAAGCATGCCTGCAACTCTTGCATCAGATGCCAGTTTAATCAGGGACTCAGTGGTCATATTCGCAGAGCGGTGGTCTGCGATGGCAATCTTTACACCGATGACTTCATCGATAAACACAATGTCATCCATTACACTTCCGGTCAGAGTCGGTGACGGATAGTTGTAGTTTCCGGTGAGGCAGTAAGCGGTCAGACCAAATTCCCGAAGTGCCTTGGTCTTAGCAACCAGGTTCCGCATGCTTCTGGTGGTTCCATCTGTTCCCATCAGTCCAACCAGAGTTGTGACACCAGCTTTCACCGGTTCACTGAATTTCAGTGGCGGCACCTGTGTAATAAAGCTGCCTTCCCCGCCTCCGCCGCAAACATGAACATGTTGGTCGATATAGCCCGGGACAGCAGTCTTTCCGCCTCCGTCCACCACGGTCAGTCCATCATAGCTGCAGCTGATTTTGTCCGCAATCTGCTCAATCTTCTGTCCAGCCAGCAAAATCTCACTCAGTTTCCATTCACCGTCTCTGAATACTTTTACATTTGTTATTAACTGAATCATACGGCTCATCCCCTTCACTTTCTATTTTTTTCTGCCGATGAGCAGCTCGCCTTCCACGGTGATTTCCGTAACGGTGCTCCAGTCAATTTTCGATTTATCCACTGCAAAGAGCAGTGGTGTCATGCGGATAAAGATATCTCTTTCTTCCGGGCTCACAGAGAAAGTTCGGGAGACGATTTTCTGTTCCACCAGTTCAAACTGCTCTGCGAATACTGCAGCACCCTTCCGCTCTTTATATTCTTTATGATACAGCTGGTCTTTGGCTGCTTCACGAAGCTCCTTTACATGACCTTCTCCCGGGATAATCTTGATCAGATACCCGTCTTCAGCCAGTACTCTCTGAAACTCCTGATAATTGGCAGATGTGAAGATATCCAGCACATAGTCTACACTGCCGTCAGCTACCGGAAGTTTGCTGATGTCAGATACAAACCACTTAATATCTGCAGGACCTGCCCCCATACCATTAGCCGTTCCTGCTGCCAGCTGGATGGAGTCTCGGGAAAGGTCTGTTCCGTACAGCTTCAGATGGTCAAACTGCTGCGCGATTTCACGGGTATAGTAGCCTTCGCCGCAGCCTGCATCCACCAGAACCTTTTTATCATCTGCTCCTGTGCCGTCAGCAGATGTTTTGCGGAGGAAACTGCAGATTTCCTCCAGGAGATGGGCATACATGCCCCGTTCCAGAATTACCTGCCGCTCCTGGAAAGATTCTTTCGTATATTCATTCATCGGTTTGCCGCGGTACAGGTTCACAT
>JAFYKS010000308.1 GCA_017537495.1 Bacillota bacterium
CATCCTGAATGTGATATCATTTTCAACTTTACGGCAGCGGGCGGCATTGCCAATACTGAAGAACAGAGAATGGCACCGTTTACAGAACTGAAGCCTGAAATGGCCAGCTATGACTGCGGTACCATGAACTGGATGCACTTTGGTGTGTTTAACAATAACCCACCATTCCTGATGAAGATGGGTACCCGCATGCAGGAAGTTGGTGTAAAGCCTGAGGTAGAAGTTTTCGACATCGGTATGATTCACGAAGCAGCATGGTTCCTGAAGAATGGATATCTGAAAGAACCGGTACATTTCCAGTTCTGCATGGGATGTGCTGGTGGTATTCCTGCAACCATCGAGAATGTAATCCTGATGAAGAATGCTTTAAAGGAAGCCGTTCCTAATTCTACCTGGAGTGCTTTCGGCGTAGGCAAAGGTGCTATGGAAGTTATGTATGCAGCCATTGCAGCCGGAGGAAATATTCGTGTCGGTATGGAAGATAACGTAGTTTACAAGAAAGGCGAATTAGCAGAAAGCAATATGCAGCTGATTGCCCGTGCACGCCGCGTTATCGAAGAGTTTGGTTACGAAGTAGCAACTCCTGACGAAGCTCGTCAGATTTTAGGATTAAAGTAATATAATCTTCCTCACATGACTACATATATGATAAAGGACTGCTTTTTCCAGGAGGCAGTCCTTTATTATATTACTGTAAACTTTCGAAGAAGTGTGTCCTCTAATAAAATCCAGCGAATAATCGTTCCGATTGGTGGAAAACTTGCCATATAGGACCTTTTATGGTAAACTGTATGAGTTGTTTTAAGGAGGATTCAGTATGATGGAAAAATCAAAGCTGCTGAAAATTCTGGCTGTCCTCTGCGGGATTGCAGTCTGCGGGGGTGTTATCGCAGGTTTTGTCATGCCGAAGGAAGTCAGAGTATATGTGGATGATTCCATGGAAGTACAGGAAACGATATATGAAACCACAGAACGTACGGTCGGTGGATTTCTGAAGGCGCATCAGATTGATTTTGAAGAGGAAACGGACCGGATTGATCTGGAACTGGATGCAGCTATTGAGGACGGTATGGAGATTCATATCACCAAAGCATTCGATGTCAGCCTGACAGTGGGCGGAGAAAGATCAGATGTAAAGACTTTGCCGTATACGGTAGAGGAACTGCTGCGGACAGAAGGCGTTCGGCTGAAACGATATGACATCGTGGAACCGGCCATGAATACCCAGCTGAAGCCGGGCGATGAAGTAATCGTAAAACGTGTTACGAAAGAGACTGAGGTTGAAACGGAAAAGGTGAAGTTTAAGACCGTCTATCAGGCAGACAGCTCCATGACCATTGGGGATACTGCGGTGACGCAGAAGGGACGAAGCGGCGAAATCGAAAAAACTTATCTGGTCACCTATACGGACGGGGAAGAAACCGACCGGGAGCTGGTGGAAACCGAAACCCTGAAAAAGAAAAAAGATAAAATCATCAGTTACGGAACGAAGATTGCCTTCGGTAAGCCGGACGGGCTGAAGTATGTAAAGAAGTATGATAAGGTTCGCGCAGTATCCTACTATTTCAGTGGCAATCCGAGAGGCTCTTATGGTCTGCCTTGCGAGTTTGGGACAGTGGCGGTGGATCCAAAACTGATTCCTCTGGGTTCTCTGCTTTATATCGAAGGATATGGTTATGCCATCGCCAACGATGTGGGCAGTGCCATCAAAGGAAAAACCGTAGACCTGTACATGGAAAAGTATGAGCAGTGTCTCCTCTGGGGTGCACGGTGGACTACCGTTTATGTAATCGATGAAGCATAAAAATTAAAACAGTCATACTGTATTCCTTACTTGTCCTCGGCATGAGCCTGTGGAATCGTAAGTCACACAGTATGACTGTTTTTTTATGTTTCATCCTTATCGAAATGGTTTCTTAACGTAAATGTTTGTCAATCAGGTCGATAAATGTATCTACATAGTCGTCTTTCTGGAAGATGGCGCGGGCTGCTGTAGCGCCGCCGCCGCCTTTTCCTCCGTAGATGGAGGCATTTTCCTTCACCAGTTTGCCGCAGTCCGGTTTACCGCCGGAGCAGAGGAGAACGGTGTGGCTCGGACGGTGAACCAGGAAGAGAACCTTCGGAATAGCGTCGAAGAGTTCCTTCGCCAGATTCAGCAGGTCGTCCACAGTCAGCACTTCGTAGTCGAAGGAAAGGTTCTTTGGCTTACGGCCTTCGCTGCGGGCTGCAAGCTTGTCATCCTCAATAGCCTGTCGGATTCTGGCCGCTTCTGAGAGAATTACACGGCGACGGAGCACGCCAAGCTGCTGGCGGGCCTCGTTGCTCTTATCCTGCTGGGCCTGGTATTTTTTCAGCAGATCATGGGTGCCGGCAGAAAGCTTTGTGCCCAGCTCATCCAGCACATCGTACTGGTCCTGATATTTCAGGAAGGCACGGCGGCCTGCTTCCAGGTAAATTCGAAACATACCCTTATTGGTTTCGCATTTGTAAATCTTAATCATGCCCACTTCAGCCGCAGTGGCAGGGTGGGTGCCGCAGCAGGCAACGCAGTCGTCAGGGCCGCCCGGTGCATTCAGGTCGCCCACACAGACGATGGAAATGTCTTCATCGAAGGCCAGTGCCTTTCTGAGCGGCATTGCTTCTGCTTCTGCACGCGTCTC
The DNA here is from genome assembly GCA_017537495.1 of Bacillota bacterium. Taxonomy (GTDB): domain Bacteria; phylum Bacillota; class Clostridia; order Peptostreptococcales; family Anaerovoracaceae; genus RGIG7179. Next base: position 2,661 of record JAFYKS010000308.1, read on the forward strand.
AAAACGGAAGGTCTGAACCGGTGCTGCGGACCAGATGACCTGGTTTGCCAGCAGTTCCACATGACGGCACATGTCCCATGTAACCTTATCATAATCAGTATCCTCTTCCAGGCTGATATCGATGGTCATATAGTCCTCGCCCATATGGAAGCCGCGATTCACGCCGCCATATTCCCTGGCAAAGATTCCGCTGACGATGTGTTCGCCCAAGTGACGCTGCATATTATCAAAACGGTGATTCCAGTCCAGAACCTGTGTTACTTCCTGGTCAGAACCTGCTTCTGGCAGATTTTCCGGAGAACAGTCTACCAGATGATACACTGCATCGTCTTTTTCCTGCACATCCAGCACGTTGAAGCCGGAAATAGTTCCGCGGTCGCAGCTCTGCCCGCCTCCTTCCGGGAAGAAAAGGGAACGGTCCAGGGTAATCAGGGTCCCCTTCTTATGGGGTTCTTTGGTCAGAATCCGGCCGCAGGCTTCTTTCAGATATACGTTTTCTCTATATAATCGGATTGTACTCATAACATCCTCCTTGTACTTTTCTGCTATCATCATACCACAAACCGGCTAAAATGCCAAACCCCGGCATAGATTAATTTCGTGGAGGTGGCAGCATGAAACAGTCTTTCAAAACATACATCGCCGGAGTTCTCGGCTTCGCCCTCAGTCTTGCAGCCTGCATGGGCTTCATGACCGCATCAGTTCCTGTGGATCAGTCTGTGCCCGCTGAGCAGGTACCCGTGATTGTCATTGACCCCGGGCATGGAGGTTTTGATGGTGGGGCGGAGGCGGCGGACGGAACGGAGGAAAAGGACATCAACCTGGCCATAGCGGAGAAGCTGGCAGAGGAAGCAGCAGGATATGAGGTGGAAATCGTCATGACCCGGGATGGGGACTACGGTCTCTATGAGGCAGACAGTGCGGAGAAAAAGAGGGAAGACCTGCAGAACCGCAGAAGAATCATGGAGGAAGCAAATGCAGACCTTGCTGTTTCCATCCATCTGAACAGTTATCCGCAGGATACTTCCGTATACGGAGCACAGGTTTTTTATGCAGAGGACGAACAGACGGGAACAGATGTGCACCCGGCACGTGAAATTGCGGAAAATGTCCAGAAAGTACTGGAAACAAGCCTTCCTGACGGCAGAGAACGGACCGCTATGAAGAAGAACGATGTTCTCCTGATGAAGGATCCGCCCTGCAGATTTATACTTGTGGAATGTGGATTTTTGTCCTGCCCAAGGGAGGCACAGCTGCTGAAAACCGCAGAATATCAAGGAAAAGTGGCTGCTGCGGTATGGACCGGCATCAATGAAATTTTATGCCTGCCGGTGAAAAAACAATTACCTGTTACTGACAGTGCGAACAAATAGGATAACCTGCGAATAAAATTCATAAAGACATGTGGATAACTTTAGGATAACTTTCTTTGCGATTGCCCTTGACACCAGTGTTTTCAATGGGTTCGGGCATATGTGAAATCCACATAAGGTTGTGGAATGAATTGTATACAATCTGGAGAGGCGATGTGGATAGGAAGCGGAAATGCTGAAATTTCAAGGCTTTCCGCACTGTTAAAACTTGTTTGCCCGGAGTGCGAACAGAACGCATAATTACAGAAAAGGACAAATTTTTTCTTTTTTTCACATTCTCATCATTGCATCAACAAGGGTCTTTGGTATATCATTAGAGGAGAATTGAAACAACCGAAAGGAAACAAAAGATGATTAACGGATTTTATTACAGCTATGGCACTCCAATGATGAATTACGTGAATTCCGCACTGGTAACCGGCATTGCTGCTACCGTGGCAGCAGTACTGGGTGTGGTTCTTTACTATACTTTTTTCAGAAAATCCAACGAAGGAAGATTCTATGGATTCAAGGAAAAACTGTATAATCTGATGACATTTAACCGTTTTTATGCAGAAGACATGCTGAAGTTCCTGTACATCACTATGACATGTGCAGTGACTGCGGCAGGTATCGCACAGATTGTGCTGGGATCCTTCGTAGCAGGCGTTACCATTCTGGTGGTGGCAAACCTGGCTATGCGTCTTGGCTTCGAGCTGGTGATGATGTTCATCATGCTCTGCAGAAAGACCGTATCCATGGACAGAAAACTGGGCCGCATCGCAGAATATTACGATGATGGCTACGGTGAAGCCGGCGGATGTGGAGAAAGAGAAATGACCCGTGAAGAATGGGAAGCAATGGATCCGTTCGAGTCAGAGGAAGATTACGATGACTGCGGCGGAGACTGCGGAAGCTGCGGCGTGGAAGGCTGCGGCTCTCTGGACGAAAACGAAATCAATTTCATTATGAAGGAAATTAAAGAAGACCAGCTGTAAGCCAATGTCATTAAGTTAAGATGACGTGGCGGCGGACCGGCTCTAAGAAAAAAGTAAG
>JAFYKS010000309.1 GCA_017537495.1 Bacillota bacterium
CGACCGGAAGAACAAAGGAGACCAGAAAATGAGTGACATGAGAATTGTGGATTTACACTGTGATACATTACTGGGAGCATGGCAGACTCCGGGATGGCATTTGCGTGAAAGTGAAGGCCATCTTAATCTGCTCAAGCTGAAAGAGGGCGGAGCGCTGTGCCAGACTTTCGCTGTTTATATCGCCAGAAAAGCCATGGAAACCATGAATCCGTATGATTTTTACCGTGCACAGGTGGCTGCATATCACCGTGAAATGGATGCTAATACAGATCTGATTCTGAAGGCCCGCAGCTGGCAGGAAATTATGGATAACAAGGCGGCCGGAAAGATGAGCGGTTTTCTTTCCATCGAAGATGGTGTGTGTTTTGAAGGAAAGATTGAACGTGTAGAAGAAGCCTACAGTGACGATGTCCGTATGGTTGGGCTGCTTTGGAACTACGAAAATGAAATCGGCTATCCATGCCGTGATGACAGGGAAGAACACTTGCGCGGACTGAAGCCATTCGGTTTCGAAGTGATTGAAGAAATGAACCGTCTGGGCATGATTATCGACCTGTCCCACTCTTCCGAAGGTGTATTTTATGACGTGGCAAAACACAGCAGGCAGCCGTTTATCGCATCCCACTCCTGTGCCCGTGCACTCTGCAATCACAGAAGAAATCTGGACGATGCACAGCTGAAGGTTGTGGGCGAAAAAGGCGGTGTGGTAGGCCTGAACTTCTATAATTGTTTCCTCAATGAAGACGACAGTCCGTTTACTTTTGACCGCGCTGCGGAACACTGTAAGCATATTGCAGATAAGGCCGGCATCGAAGCACTGGCACTGGGATCCGATTTTGATGGTATCGATGAAACAGGTGAAATGGTGGACTACCGCAACATGCCGGTTCTGCTGGACCGTCTGAATAAATATTTCACCATGGATCAGATTGATATGATCGCCGGCGGTAACGCTCTGCGTGTTATGAAGGAAGTTTTAAAATAACAGGAGGTACGGCTTATGGGTTTACCTAAAGACAGCAGTCTGAATTTATATTCCAAATGGCAGCCGGGTGAAAGAAATCTGATTACCGACGTTCCCGGCGTGAAGGTAGGAAACGTGACGGTTGAGGATAATGATAAAAACATTCATACCGGTGTTACTGCAATCCTTCCTCACGGAGAAAACCTGTTCCAGGATAAAGTAATGGCTGGCGTTTCTGTAATCAACGGATTCGGAAAGAGCATCGGTCTCATCCAGATTGATGAAATCGGCAGCATCGAAACACCCATAATTCTGACTAATACACTGAATATCGGTGTGGCGTGGAATGCAGTGACAAAGTACATGCTGGCTCAGAATGAGGATATCGGTATTAAGACCGGTACTGTAAACTGTGTGATTACGGAATGCAATGACGGCCGGATTAATGATATCCGGGGACTCCATGTGACGGAAGAAAACGTTACGGATGCTATTGCGGCTGCTGATGCGGATTTTGAAGAGGGAGCTGTAGGCGGCGGTACCGGTATGGTGTGCCTGGGACTGAAGGGCGGCATCGGTTCCGCATCCAGAATCGTTCCGGTTGACGGCAAAGACTATACGGTGGGCGCTCTGGTCATGTCAAACTTTGGCGGAGCCGGAAATCTGGTCATCGGCGGCAAACACTATAACACCAGATGCTACGACAACGGTAAGCTTTTTGAAGATAATAAAGACAAGGGCTCCATCATCATGGTAATCGCTACAGACATTCCGCTGAGCGAGCGCCAGCTGAAGCGTGTGGCCAAGCGTGCTATGATATCTCTGGGTCGAGTAGGTTCCTACTGCGGAAACGGAAGCGGTGATGTGGCAATTGCATTTACTACGGCCAACCGGTTGTCACACTACAGTGATAAAAATATTCTGGACATGAAAATGTTCTATGATGAAGAAATTGATGTGGTATTTGAATCCGCTGTGGAAGCAGTGGAAGAAGCTATCGTAAGTTCTCTGTACCATGCGGAGACCAAAGGCGGGATCCGGAAGAAGTCCTGGATGGGTCTGAAGGAATTTATGGAAACTTACGGTGACGGATTTGAAAAATAAAGGAGGAAAGAAACATGAAGAAGAAGTACTTTATCAGCGCTGATATTGAAGGCTGTACCGACGTAACTGCATGGCATGAATGTGAAGCAGGCGGAGCTGGATACGGTGATGCATGCAGACAGATGAGCCTGGAAGTGGCAGCTGCCTGCGAAGCGATTCTGGAAGCAGGTCATGAAGTAGTGGTACGTGACGGTCATGGCTCTGCCAAGAACATCATTCACAGCCTCCTGCCAAGAGGTGCAAAGCTGATGCGCGGCTGGGCTTGCCATGTGGGCTCCATGATGGCCGGACTGGATGATTCCTATGATGGTGTGCTGTACATCGGATATCATGCGCCGTCAGGCAGCACAGGAAGCCCTCTGGCGCACACCATTAACCATACAAAAGTTGAATGGATTAAGGTGAACGGAAAACTGGCTTCCGAATTCACACTGAACAGCCTGTATGCAGCACAGCAGGGTGTGGCACCAATCTTCATCAGCGGGGATGCAGATATCTGCCGCCGTGCGGAAGAGGAATACCCTGGCATCGGTACCATGGCAACGAAGGAATGCCGCGGCAATTCCACTTTCAACATGCATCCGCTGGACGCATGTGATGCAATCAAGGCTGCTGTAGCAGAAGCAATCGCAAGGGAAGAAGAAACTCCGACTCCGGTTCGTGCAGTCCCTGAGGAACTGGTTCTGGAAATCCGCTTAAAGAGCTTCCAGCAGGTGCTGAATGCCATCCAGCATCCGGAAGTGAAGCAGGTCGATGATCTGACTGTACGCTATACAGCCAAGAGTGTGGATGATCTGAATGTAGTAAGAATGTGCAATATTATGGCTTAGCACTGAGAGAAACGATATGAAAAAGAGCAATATTATTTTAATCGGCATGGCGGGTGCTGGAAAGAGCACCACCGGCGTCGTGGTGGCGAAAATCCTGGCAAAGGATTTTATAGACGGTGATCTGGTCATCCAGAATGTTACCGGAAAGCCGCTGCAGACCATCATCAATGAAGAGGGCAATGACGGATTCCGCAGGGTAGAGGAAGAAGTTCTCTGCGGCATCAATGTGGAAAATACAGTCATTGCACCTGGCGGAAGTGCTATTTATTATCCGTCTGTCTTTGAACACTTTAAGAAGGACGGTGTGGTAGTATATCTCCACGTACCGGTGGAGGAAATTGAGCGCCGCCTGTCAAACCTGGCTACCAGAGGCGTGACTCTGGAACCGGGACAGACAGTTGCAGACCTTTATTATCAGCGTCTGCCGCTGTACCAGAAATTTGCAGATATCACAATTGATACAACAGGACTCTGCCTGGAAGAAACTGTGGCAGAGATTGTAAAAGCTGTCACTGAGGCAGAATAAGCCCGGCAGCGGAAATATGAGAGGAGAAACATCATGAGAAAAGTAGTAGCAACAACAAACGCACCAGCAGCAATCGGCCCTTACGCACAGGCTAACATTATCGGCAATTTCGTATTCACATCCGGTCAGCTGGGTATGGATCCTGCAACCGGCGAACTGAAGGAAGGTCTGGAAGCACAGACTCACCAGGTATTCGCTAACCTGAAGGCAATCCTGGAAGAAGCAGGCACCAGCCTGGACAAGGTAATCAAGACCACCTGCTTCCTGCAGAGCATGGACGATTTCGCTGCAATGAACGCAATTTATGCAACTTATTTCGAAGGTGACATGCCATCCCGTTCTGCAGTGGAAGTAGCTAAGCTGCCAAAGGGCGGTCTGGTTGAAATTGAAGCGGTAGCTTACCTGTAAACTGTGAAGTTCTAATTGAAGATTTATGGCGGATATGGTATAATATACGCAGTGCTTTTTTATAGGCAAAGTTTAACGAAAAGATAAGGCAGGAGAGATACTATGAGACCGGTATATAAACGTGTTTTGCTGAAAATCAGCGGCGAAGCTCTGGCAGGCAGCGACAAGTTCGGCATAAATGAAGAAATGACCAGAAAGGTTGCGAAGGAAATCAAGCAGATCCACGACCTGGGTGTGGAAGTGGCAATCGTGGTTGGCGGCGGCAACTTCTGGAGAGGCAGAACCAGCAAGGATATGGACCGTGCGACTGCGGACTATATGGGAATGCTGGCAACTGTTATGAACAGCCTGGCTGTGCAGGAATCCCTGCTGGCAATCGGTGTACCGGCCAAGGTACAGACATCCATCGAAATGAGAGAGGTTGCAGAACCTTACGCAAGAAGAAAAGCTCTGTCCCATCTGGAACATGGCGATGTGGTAATCTTCGGTGCAGGTACCGGTAATCCGTTCTTCTCAACTGACACTGCAGCAGCTCTGCGTGCAGCGGAAATCGGTGCAGATGTGATTCTGCTGGCTAAGAACGTGGATGGCGTATATGACAGTGATCCTGCAACCAATCCGGATGCAGTGAAGTTCGATGAACTGTCCTTCATGGAAGTTATCGAAAGAGACCTGAAGGTTATGGACCTGACCGCAGCAACCCTGTGTAAGGATAATAACATTGCAATCCATGTATTCGCACTGGCTGAAGAAGGCAATGTGCTGAAGGCACTGACCGGTGAAAAGATCGGTACCATCGTTCGTTAAGTTAAGAGAAATCTTCGAAAATAAAAAATACATCAAAACAGGAGGCTCCCATTATGGAAACCATTAAGAAGAATCTGGAAGAAAGAAGCAAAAAGACGATTCATGTTCTGCATGAAGAACTGAACACTGTAAGAGCAGGCAGAGCAAACCCTGCACTGCTGGACAGAGTTATGGTAGATTACTACGGCTGCCCTACACCGCTGAAGAATCTGGCTAACATTTCCACTCCAGACCCAAGAACCCTGATGATCGCTCCATTCGATGCCAAGTCCATCGGCAACATCGAAAAGGGCATCAACATGGCTAACATCGGCATCAACCCTACTAACGACGGTAAGTGCGTTCGTCTGGTAGTTCCGCCTGTAACTGAAGACAGAAGAAAGGAACTGACTAAGACTGTTAAGAAGATGGGTGAAGACGCTAAGGTTGCAATCCGTAATCTGAGAAGAGACGCTAACGATCATCTGAAGAAGATGGAAAAGAACCACGAAATCACTGAAGATGATGCTAAGAAGGCTCTGGACGATATTCAGAAGATGACTGATAAGGTTATCAAGGAAATCGACGATATCGTTGCACACAAAGACAAGGAAATTATGGAAGTTTAAACAACTTCAGGAAATGTGGCTGCTGTGAAAGGCAGCCACATTGTTTCAATAAAGAGGGTAAATTACCGATGACAGAACTGACTGAAAAGAAAAATGTGCCGCAGCATGTGGCCGTTATCATGGACGGAAACGGACGCTGGGCAGAAAAGAACGGCGTCAGCCGCCTGGCAGGACATAATGCCGGAATGCTGGCCATGAAAGAAATCGTAAAACGTGCCGATGTGATGGGCATTAAATATCTGACCGTGTACGCTTTTTCCACAGAGAACTGGAAGCGTTCCCAGGAAGAAGTAGGCGGTATTTTCAACCTGCTGGTGAAATTCGTAGGCAGCGAGCTTGCTGAACTTCATAAGCAAAACGTGCGGGTCCGCATTCTGGGGGATTATTCCCAGGTGCCGAAAGCTGCAGTTAACAGCGTGGAAAAAGCTCTGAAGACCACAGATCACAACGACGGGCTTCAGTTTAACATAGCATTGAATTACGGAGGACGCCAGGAAATCCTGCGCGCCGTACAAAATATCTCTGCCCGGGTGCAGTCCGGCGATCTGGCTCCTTCTGACATTACAGAAGACATGATTTCCGCAGCACTCTATACGGGCGAAGAAAACGGCAGCATGCCGGATCCGGATCTGATTATCCGTACCAGCGGAGAAGAACGTCTGTCCAACTTCCTGCTGTGGCAGTGTGCCTACAGCGAGCTGGCATTCACA
>JAFYKS010000310.1 GCA_017537495.1 Bacillota bacterium
AGCCAGGACCTGGTGACCGGTACAGAAAAACCCAAGATTTATTTAGATCAGGATACCATCGTTACAGTGCCTACACAGCTGTATGAGCTGGCAGATGCAGGCCTGGAAATTCTGAAGAAAACCAGATATTCCACACCGATGGGTGACCTGCTGATCTGCCGTGTGGCAGACAGCGGTTATGTACAGATTGCAGGTCCGCCTGCAGCAATGGATACAAAACGGGTATGTGAAGAAATGATGCAGTACGGCTGTGAGCTGATTCTCATTGACGGCGCGATCGACCGTAAATCCATCGCTTCACCGGAAACATCTGATGCAATCATCTTATCTACCGGCGCTGTTCTTTCCAGAAGTATGCGTAAAGTGGTAGACGAAACGGCTCATATTGTGAACCTCTACTCCATTCCTGAAATGGAAGAGTGTGAAGCAAGAACACTGATTGAAGAAAACAACTTTGATGACAAGATTATGCTGATCAGCAGAGACGGCAAGGTAAACAAGCTGGATCTGGCGACCGGCCTTGGCTCATCAAGATTCATAGATGATGAAATCGACGATGACACCGAATATGTTTACATACCAGGTGCCTTTACCAACAGCGTAATTGCAGATATTAATCTGAAGAAGCTGAAAAGGGTAAAATTCATACTGAAGAATCCTACAAAGATTTTTCTCAGTGCCATGGACTGGGGACTGTGGCGTAAGAAGGGCTTCAGGGTCAATGTCCTGAAGAACATCGAAATCGCAGCAATTACCGTAAATCCGTGGGCACCAAGCGGTTACACTTTTGACAGTGATGCACTGGTAGCAGCTATGCAGGAAGCCCTGCCTGAGCTGCCGATCATCGACGTAAGAGTGTAGCAAGGAGGTATCTGATTTATGAGAATGGGTTCCAACCGCAGACTGGCCAACGTAAAAACAAGACGTGAAACCGGTCTGGATTATATCATGCAGAGCATTGATCTGAACACGCCGTTCGGTAAGAAACTTCTGAAGGAAACGAAGCCTTTCTATCCTGGACAGGAAGAAGAACTGAAGGCGGAACTCGACAAAGTCGAGGCGATGACAAGCTTTGTAAGAGAAAACAGCAGACTTGTGGAAGAAATTCAGCAGATTTTCATGGAAATCAAGGATGTATCCTATTCCATCGAACGTTCTGCCAACCAGACACTCACCGTAGTTGAAATCTACGAAATCAAGAGTCTGCTTCTTTCCATGAGAAAACTGGTGCATTTAGGCCGCCAGAGCGGTCAGATGTGCATTCCGGAAGAATACATTCCGGCGGACACGACAGAGCTTCTGGATATTCTGGATCCACGCCGTGACCGAATCAACACCTTCTACATTTATGACGAGTTTTCCGAAACTCTCAGAAATCTGCGCGGACAGAAGCGTGAATTTGAGATCGCTATCCGTAAGGAACAGAAGGTAAAGCGTGACGAAATCAAGAAGGAACACGGCATCATGCTGACGCCGAAATTTGATATCGTCGTAGCGAAAAACAAGCCGGATTTTGAGAAGGTGAAAGCCATCGAAGACCTGGAAATGGTGGATCAGGACTACATGACCGCTACATTCCAGCTGAAGGCCAATGAAGCGATTTACGAGCTCATGCGCCAGATGGACGATCTCCATGCAAAACTGGAAGAAGAAGAGGAAGCAATCCGCAAAGTGCTTTCTGAAGACATTTCCCGCTATGCAGACGTTCTGCTGGATAACTGCGAACGTATGGGTGCGCTGGATGTGGCGCTGGGCAAAGCCTTATATGCCGTACATCACGACTGCACCAAGCCGGAAATTGCCGATGAGCACGTGATTGAAATCGAGGATGGCAGAAACCTGCAGGTGGAAGACATTCTCCGTTCCAAGGGCAAACCATACTGCCCTGTATCCATTTCACTGGCTGACGGTGTAACCTGCATCACCGGGGCAAACATGGGCGGAAAGACAATTTCCCTCAAACTGTCCGGACAGGTTGCAATTCTGACTCAGTATGGATTCTTCGTACCGGCTAGAAAAGCAAGAGTTGGTCTTTCCAACTACATGCAGATCCTCGTAGGGGACAGCCAGTCCCTGGAAAGAGGTCTTTCCACTTTCGGCAGCGAAATGGAAGAACTGAAGGAAATTCTGGACCACAGTGTGGAAAGAACGCTCCTTCTTATCGATGAGATTGCCTCCGGCACCAATCCGGTGGAAGGCCTGGCACTGACCAAGGCTCTGGTGGAATATCTCATGGAAAAACCGTATATTACCCTCATGACGACCCATTTTGAGACGGTAACTGAGACGGAAGGTGTAATTAATATGCAGGTAAGAGGCCTGGCAGATGTTAATTTCACTCTCCTGAACAGAGAAATCCAATATGCGCGCCGTGCTGAGCGGATTAATATAATCTCCAAATATATGGACTACCGTCTGTATAGAGTAGAAAAACAGGGTGAAGTACCTAAAGATGCTCTGAATATTGCAAAGATGCTGGGTATCAGTTCTGAGATAATTGAAAGAGCCAAAAAATATATTAAATAAGGAGAAAAAGGATGAAAAGCAAATTAAATCTTGACGCAAAGGGCCAGCAATCCGTGACGGATTGTAACCTTTTTTGTATAGCCGTCGCTTGCCTTAATTATAATCTTTCCGGGCACAGCGTCGCCATTTTCTTTTGTAAAGG
>JAFYKS010000311.1 GCA_017537495.1 Bacillota bacterium
GATGGACCGTGACTCCCGCAAAATGCGCGGAGAAAGACCGTTCCTCTTCACCAACATCCGCGGCGGTGAAAACGTGGATGCGGTGGTGGAATGGATTCAGAAAAACGTACTGCTGGAAGGAATGTAAACCATGAATCAGTTTGGTAAGGTATCCGGAGTAAAGCTCCGGGCCGGACTTGCGGGCGGACGGACAGTTCTGACGGATGTGTCCTTCACCGCACCTTATAAGATTATGAAACCTTTCGAAAAACCGGATGGCGGCATTCAGGTCATGCCTTTATGTGCATCAGCCGGAATCATGAGTGGCGACCTGCAGCAGTTTGAATATGAGGTGGAAGAAGGGGCAAACCTGGAGCTTCTGTCCCAGTCTTTTGAGAAGATTCACCGGATGGAAGAGGGGAGCGCGGCCCGAACTGTTTCGGCCCGGGTGGCGAAAAATGCCTGCCTGTCCTATTATCCTCAGCCGGTGATTCCTTTCGCAGGCTCTGCCTTTGACAGTACCATGGAGATTCACCTGGAGGATGAAAGCAGCAGGCTGTTCCTCATGGACATCCTGTCCTGCGGACGTGCAGTCAGCGGAGAGCGGTTTGCTTACCGAAGATTTTCTTCCAGAGTGATGATATGGCGCAGGGCAGAACTGATCTACCGGGATAACTGCCGTTATGAGCCGGAACGTATGGCCATGGAAGGTCTGGGAATGTATGAAGGATTCAGCCATATGGCCAATATCTTTCTGACAGTGCCGGACCCAGTCAGCGGCAGCGGACGGCAGCTGCTGGATGAAATCCGAGCTTTGCTGGAAGATGCTGCAGACTGTGAAAACGGTGTGAGCCTGACAGCCAGTGGTGACCTGGCGGTGCGAATCCTGGGAAACCGGGCACAGACTCTGCAGAACCTGGCAGAAGAGATTAAGAAAAAGTGGGAGGTATTCCTGTGAAAGAGATCGATTTATCCGTCCTCGGCATGTTCAGCGGCAAAGGCCGCGACCCTCAGCGCATCGATGAGCTGATCAGCGAGCTGGAACGGGTCTGGAAGGAACATCCTGCCAGCCGTCTGGGCCAGCTTCTGGTAAGCTGCGTGGATGGGGACGCAGACAAACTGTTTTATATGGAAGACGAAGCCCTGCTGGAAAAGCTGCGTGAACGCTTTCCGGCAGCTGAATAAATAACAAGCATATCACAAGGAGGAGATTCACTATGGCTAAAGTACACATTGAAAGCGTGCGCGACCTGGTTGAAAAGGCCGGTGATCTCCGCCGTCAGCTGGCACTGGGCGTACGCCGTATCGGCAACGTGCACATCGGAGGTCCAATGTCCGCAACCGATGCTGCAGTAGCGATTTACTATAAGTATATGGATTTTGATCCGGACAAACTGGATGACCCAAACAGAAACCAGTTTATCCTGAGCAAGGGCCACAACGGTATTCTGCTCTACACAATTTTCTGCGATATGGGCATGTATGACTGGGATCTGCTGCTGGATACATATAACACCATCGGCAATCCCTTCGGTGCACATCCAAACAGAAAGCATGTAAAGGGCATCGAAGTTTCCACTGGTTCCCTGGGCCACGGCCTGTCCTGGTGCTGCGGCATCGGCCACGCAAACCGTGCAAAGGGCATCAAGTCCAGACTCTTCTGCATGCTGGGCGACGGTGAAATGGAAGAAGGCTCCAACTGGGAAGCAATCCTGTACGCTGCCTCCAAGAAGCTGGATAACATCGTAGCAGTTGTAGACTTCAACCACTGCTCTGCAGCTTTTGAAACAGGCGAAAATATGCGCTGGGGCGAAGAAGGCGGTCCGGAAGGGATGGCCAACGCATTCCGTGCATTCGGATGGAACGCAACTGTTGTAGACGGTACCAAGATGGCAGAAATCGACGCAGCACTGGCTGCACTGCCTGAAGTAACACTGAACGGCAAGCCAAACTGCATCATCTGCAGCACCCAGAAGGGTCAGGGCGTCAAGTTCATGGAAGAACGTCCGTCTGCATGGCACATCGGCGGTTTCTCCGACGAAACTCTGGCAGAAACCCTGGAACTGATTGATGCGTACACTAAGGAAAGATTAGCGGAGGTGGAATAAATGGGTGGTTTTACTTTTTGCTGCGGAGACTTCGTCAATATGATGGATGCCAAGGGCACCGTAACAGCTGAAATTCTGGAAATGATCGAGGATGATCCTCGTGTTTGCTATATTAACTCTGACAGTAC
>JAFYKS010000312.1 GCA_017537495.1 Bacillota bacterium
CTGTAATCTCCATGCCCGGTATGATGGATACTGTACTGAATCTGGGTCTGAACGACCAGTCCGTAGAAGGCCTGGCCGCACTGACTGAAAACAGAAGATTTGCTATGGACAGCTACCGCCGCTTCATTCAGATGTTCGGTGACGTGGTACTGGAAATTCCAAAGTCAAAGTTTGATAAAGTATTTGATGGCCAGAAGGCTGCAAAGGGTGTGCAGTTCGATGTGGAACTAACTGCAGATGATCTGGCTGAAGTAATTGTTGGCTACAAGGAAATCGTAAAGGCAGAAACCGGCCGCCACTTCCCTCAGGAACCAAAGGAACAGCTGATTGAAGCAGTTCTGGCAGTATTCCGTTCCTGGAACAACGACAGAGCAATCCTGTACAGAAATCTGAATGGTATTGCTCATAACCTGGGTACTGCTGTAAATGTACAGTCCATGGTATTCGGTAATATGGGTGACACCTCCGGTACTGGCGTAGCATTTACCAGAAACCCTGCAACAGGTGAAAACAAGCTCTTCGGTGAATTCCTGGTTAATGCACAGGGCGAAGACGTAGTAGCCGGTGTTAGAACGCCAATGAACATCGAAATGATGAAAGAAGCTTTCCCTAAGGCATTCGAAGATTTCACAAAGATTTCTTCCGTACTGGAAAAGCACTATAAAGACATGCAGGATATGGAGTTTACCGTAGAAAGAGGTAAGCTGTATATGCTGCAGACCAGAAATGGTAAGAGAACTGCCCACGCTGCCGTAAAGATAGCAGTAGACATGGTGAAGGATCAGCTGATTGACAAGGCAACCGCAGTTACCAGACTGGAACCTGAACAGATTGACCAGCTGCTGCATCCTATGTTTGATAAGAAGGAACTGGCTGCTGCAGCATCCATCGCAAAGGGTCTGCCGGCATCTCCAGGAGCGGCATGCGGTCAGATTTACTTCACTGCTGCAGACGCTGCAGCTGCTGCAGAAACCGGTGTGAAGGTAATCCTGGTTCGTGAAGAAACTTCTCCGGAAGACCTGGCCGGTATGGTTGCTGCAGAAGGTATCCTGACTGCTCGTGGCGGTATGACATCCCACGCTGCAGTGGTAGCAAGAGGTATGGGTAAGTGCTGCGTAGCTGGCTGTTCCGCAATCCTGGTTGATGAAGAAGCAAAGACCATGAAGGTTGGCGATGAAACTTATGTAGAAGGTGACTTTATCTCTATCAACGGTGGAGATGGCAACGTATATGAAGGTGTTATCAAGACAGTAGAACCTGAAATGTCCGGTGACTTCGGCACTCTGATGGAATGGGCTGACGAGATCCGTGAACTGAAGGTAAGAACCAACGCTGATAATCCTAGAGATGCAAAGCAGGCTCTGGAATTCGGTGCAGAAGGTATCGGCCTGTGCAGAACTGAGCACATGTTCTTTGAAGAAGAAAGAATCCCGGCAATCAGAAGAATGATTCTGGCGGACACTCTGGAAGAAAGAGTTGCAGCACTGGATGCACTGCGTCCTTACCAGCAGGGCGACTTCAAGGCAATCTTCGAAGTAATGGGTGAACTGCCTGTAACAATCCGTCTGCTGGACCCACCTTTACATGAATTCCTGCCTCACACAGAAGAAGAAATTAAGGCTCTGGCTGAAATGATGGGCGTATCTGCTGAAAAGCTGTCCGCGAAGGTAATTGAACTTCACGAGCAGAACCCTATGCTGGGTCACAGAGGATGCCGTCTGGCTGTTACTTATCCTGAAATCGCAAAGATGCAGACTGAAGCTATCATCAGTGCGGCTCTGGAAGTGAAGAAGGAATCCGGCAAAGACATCATTCCTGAAATCATGATTCCGCTGGTAGGTGAAGTTGAAGAACTGAAGTACGTAAAGAAGGTTGTAGTAGAAGCTGCAGACCGTCTGATTAAGGAATCCGGTATTGAAATGGATTACATGGTAGGTACCATGATTGAAATTCCAAGAGCAGCTCTGACTGCTGACGAAATCGCAGAAGAAGCTGAATTCTTCTCCTTCGGTACTAACGACCTGACTCAGATGACATTCGGTTTCTCCCGTGACGATACCGGTAAGCTGCTGCAGTCCTATGTAGACAAGGAAATCCTGCCGGAAGATCCGTTCCAGGTTATCGATGAAAAGGGTGTCGGCAAGCTGGTAGGCATGGCATGCACCCTGGGCAGACAGACCAGACCAAACATTAAGCTGGGTATCTGCGGCGAACACGGCGGTAACCCTAAGACCATCGATTTCTGTCACAGAGTAGGCCTGTCCTATGTTTCCTGCTCCCCTTACAGAGTGCCAATCGCAAGACTGGCAGCAGCACAGGCAGCAGTAAGAAACAAATAAACAAATAAAGCAATACTGCATATGGCCGGTGTCTGTTTTTCTGGATACCGGCCTGTTTAATACCCGGAGAAAAAACGATGAAAAATATGAACGTGCTGATTACCTTCCCTGTAACGGAAGAAAAACGAAAAGCAATTGAAGCCACTGTACCAGATGCTGACTACACCTATCTGGCAGGACATTTTGTGGGAGATGAGAAGACAAAACTGACAGAAGAACATCTGGAAAATGCCGATGTGATTCTGGGCTGTGTACCGCCTGCCATGCTGCAGCACTGCCGCCGTCTGAAGTTCCTCCAGCTGGACAGTGCAGGGGTAAAGCCTTATATCGGAGGAGCACTGCCGGAAGGTGTGGCTCTGGCCTGCGCCACAGGCGCCTATGGCTTGGCCATTTCCGAATGTATGCTGGCAGGGATGCTGATGCTGCAGAAAAAGATGCTGCTGTACATGGAAAATCAGAAAAAGCATCTGTGGAAGAAGGAAGGCATGGTAGGCTCTGTTTACGGTGCCACTGTACTCTGCGTGGGTATGGGGGAAATCGGCGGTGAATTCCTGAAGCGTTGCAAAGCATTAGGAGCTTACACCATCGGTGTGAAACGGACTGCCGGAGAAAAACCGGAGTGGGTGGATGAACTGTACACCATTGATGCAGTGGACGACCTGCTTCCGCGTGCAGATGTACTGGCTCTGGTTCTTCCGGAAACCCCAAAGACCTACCATATGTTCGATGAGGAAAGACTGGGCAGACTGAAGAAAGAGGCTATCGTACTCAATACAGGACGTGGAAATACTGTGGATAATATGGCTTTGGCAAAGATGCTGGAAGAAGGCCGTCTGGCGGGTGCATGCCTGGATGTATTCGAACCGGAACCGCTGCCGGAAGAACATCCGCTCTGGGATGCACCGAATACTATCATTACACCTCATGTTACAGGCGGATTTACTTTGCAGTACACTCTGGATAAGATTGCGGACATTTCTGCAGAAAACCTCCGCAGATTCTGTGCGGGAGAAACACTGATAAATGAAGTGGACTTCGAAGAAGGTTACGCCAAGAAATAAAACACTTATATAAAAAATCCCGGTTCGTGCTGCGAACCGGGATTTTTATGTTCGGGATTGTTATTTTGCAGGAGATACTTCGATTACCAGATTGCTGAGCGGGAAGCTGCAGCAAGGGTGAATGTAACCGTAGATGTAGTCAGCCTCTCTGCGGCCGTCTACGCTCTTTGGTGTGTAAACATCACCGGAAACCAGTCTGGAGTGACACCAGCCGCATTCACCGCTTCGGCAGTGTGCCGGCGCTGCGATACCTGCAGCTTCCAGGGA
>JAFYKS010000313.1 GCA_017537495.1 Bacillota bacterium
CGACCCTCCGCTGGTCAACGACAAACACCTTACAGATGTTATGACTGCACTGACTGAAGAAGAGTTCGGACCAGGAAGTGTGATTCTCCGCGACAGAGCAAGCATGGGTGCGGACGATTTTTCCTATTTCTGCCAGGCAGTTCCGTCCACCTACTGGACTGTAGGCGCTGCCGTAGAGAAAGAAGAAGACCGTGCACCGCTTCATAATGAGTACCTGATTCTGGAAGAAGAAGCCATGAGAAACGGACTTTATCTGGAACTGGCCGGCGTTTTTTCTCTGTTAAATCAGGATTAATGTAAAGAAATATGTAGGTTTTGTGAAGTTTTTTGCTAACCATTTGTTAATTTTTCTTTACACCCTTTTCAAATTAAGGTATAATTAATGGGCAAACGTATGTAACCATACGTGTAATTATCATTTTCAACTTTATATTATTTGGAGGCAAATAAAATGACTGAAAAGAAGAAAAAAAGCAATCTTAATGCTTTCGTCCTGCTTCTGATCATCATGCTGATTGCTGCTATTCTGACTTGGATCGTTCCAGCTGGTCAGTTCGAAAGAGCTGAAGACCCTAACACTGGCAGAATGGTAGTAGTTCCTGGCACTTATCAGACAGTTGAAAGCACTCCTATCGGCGTTATCCAGTTCGTAACCTCTATCTATGCAGGTTTCATGGATGCTGCTGACATCACATTCTTCATTATCTTCGCATCTACTTATGTATTCCTGCTGAACAAGTCCGGCACTCTGACCGCTGCTTGCGGCGCTATGCTGAGACTGGTAGGTGACAGAGACAACCTGATTATCCCAATCTTCATGACTCTGTTCGCTATCGGTGGTACTACTTTCGGTATGTACGAAGAAACTTACGCTCTGATTCCTGCGTTCATCATCATTGCAATGACTCTGGGTTATGACAGAATCGTTGGTGGTGCTATCGTATTCGTTGGTGTAGCTACCGGTTTCGCTGCTGCTACTATCAACCCATTCACCATCGGTGTTGCTGCAGGTGTTGCTGGCGTTCCTCTGACTGAACCTAAGGTTCTGATCTTCAGAATCGTTGCTTTCGTAGCATTCCTGGTTCTGGTTATCGCTTACACCATGGCATATGCTAAGAAGGTTAAGAAGGACCCTACTAAGTCCATCGTTTACGGTCTGCCTCAGGAAGAAACTAAGCACCTGAAGGCTAAGGACGAAATCCTGAACATGCCTTTCACTGGCAAGCAGAAGATCGCTATGATCGGCTTCGCTGCTCTGATCGTTATCCTGACTTGGGGTATCATCACTGCTGGTTGGTGGTTCCAGGAAATCGCTTCCCTGTTCCTGGTATTCTTCATTGGTACTGGTCTGCTGCTGGGCTACGGTCCAAATGAACTGGGTAACCTGTTCGTTGAATCCTCCAAGGAAACTATCTACGGTGCTCTGATCGTAGGTATGGCTAGAGGTATCTCCGTAGTTCTGACTGCTGGTGGTATCATCGATACTATCGTATTCGCTCTGGGTAACCTGGTATCCAGCCTGCCAACAGCTCTGACTGGTATTGGTATGCTGATCGTACAGAACCTGATCAACCTGTTCATTCCTTCCGGTTCCGGTCAGGCTGTAGTAACTATGCCTATCATGGCTCCTCTGGCTGACGTAGTTGGTATCTCCCGTCAGATGGCTTGCGTAGCATTCCAGTTCGGTGACGGTTTCTCCAACATGTTCTGGCCTACAGGTGTTGCTACTATCTGTGGTTTCATGTCCATCTCCCTGGCTCACTGGTACAAGTTCGTTACCAAGCTGTTCGCTATGATGTTCGCTCTGCAGTGCGTATTCATGGTAGTTGGTATCATGATTGGTGTATAATTAAATCACACAATCAAATATTAAACACTTGATAATTACATAGCAATTTAAAAAGGCGGTCTCTATGACCGCCTTTTTTATTATGTGATTTGAAAGAAAAGACCAGCATTGCTGCCGGTCTTATGCTTTATTCAGTTCTCTTTACTGTTCAAATGGCATGAATCTGCCCAGTCTGTCGTTTACCTTCTTGCCTTCTGCGATGGCTTTCTGTCCGCCAATCAGCACGTATTCGATGCCAACAGGGCCTTCCAGATGAGCAAAGTCTGCCTTGTCAATGATGGTTTCCGGATCGAAGATTACGATATCGCCATCAGCACCTACAGACAGCTGGCCCTTCACAGCCTCAAGACCCAAACGTTTTGCTGGTTCGTAAGTCATCTTACGAAGCGCATCCACCATGGATACAACTTTATCCTCGCGAACATACTTACCCAGTACTCTTGGGAAAGTACCTGCCGCACGCGGATGTCCGTTGCCGTTGTTAATAATACCGTCAGATGCCACCATACCGTTCTTATTAGCAATAGCAGCAGCAATTTCTTCTTCGTTCATTACGAAAGCAACTGCCAGCATTCCCGGATAGTTTTCTCTTGCATCTTTGAAAATTTCTTCTGTACAGTACACATTTTTATACGGGTCATCTGTCAGCAGAATACTGTCATAGTCCTTCTTCCATGCGTCCAGACAGCCATCCTCAAATACAGCAGAACCCATTGTGGTGGAGAATGCGTTATAAGGATATGTATCATAGTTCAGCTTTGGATTGGTTTCCATAGCCTTATTGATGCAATCTAAAGAAGGCTGCATCTGCCCGATTGCTGAGCAGCTGGACAGATGAGAAATCTGGAACTTCTGCGGAATTGCAGCAGACAGTTTTACCATTTCATCAACGGATGCAATATCATCAATGCAGTCCGCACGGTAATGTGCAGATACCAGATGATTTGGATTGTCAGATGCACCGCAGGCAAAGAGCATTTCATCATAAGTGATGCCAGGATCATATTCAATACCGAAGGAGAAGCCCCATGCACCTTCTGCCAGTTCTTCCTGAATGGATTTCTTCAGTTCTTCCATCTGTTCCTGTGTCGCATGTTCATAGCGGCCGATTCCCATCTTAACACGGAAGGTATTGTATCCTGCCAGCATCACGTAGTTTACCGGTGCTCCGCCCAGTTCTTCCAGAATCGCCTTGAATTCAGACATTCTCTGATACTGTTCCCCGCAGTTGCCGCCCACAGCAGTAGTAACCCCCATATCCAGCATCATCTGAGAAATGGAATATTTCTTGCCTTCTTTCAGGAATTTTTCTTCGTGCATATGAATGTCGATAAAACCTGGGGATACCACCTTACCTGCAGCATCAATCACTTCGGCCGCTTCAGGCAGTACTTCACCTGCAGCGCCAATCCAGGCAATCTTACCATCCTTCACACCGATATTCTTCTGTACCATTTCACCTGCTTCATAATCCGGGCAGGAACCGTTTATAATCAGTAAATCCAGCATAAGTCATCACTCCTGTTTCTTGAATTTTTGCCGT
This sequence comes from Bacillota bacterium, assembly GCA_017537495.1. Classification (GTDB taxonomy): domain Bacteria; phylum Bacillota; class Clostridia; order Peptostreptococcales; family Anaerovoracaceae; genus RGIG7179. Next base: position 3,393 of record JAFYKS010000313.1, read on the forward strand.
GTTTCGACATATTTCGCAAATACCGCATACATATATAAATTATACTCCTTTATGACATCGTACGTCAACAAATTCAATTTTCTCTTGCATAATTCATACAAATCATGTATTATATAAAAGATTGTGCTAAGATTCTGTATATATTTTTACAAATCCGGCACACATAGAGAGAACTTTAAACTAAATTGGGAGGAAATTTATTATGTCCAAGAAGAAAAAAGGCGAAGGCCTCAAGTCCTTTAACCAGGGCTTCCAGGTACCTGATACCTACATTATCATCTTCTTCGTCGTAGTACTGGCTATGCTGCTGACATTCCTGGTTCCGCAGGGATTCTACGAAACTGAAGAAGTAACTTACGTTATGAACGGTGCTGAAAAGACCAGAACCGTAATCAAGGATGGCAGCTTCCAGTTCCTGCTGGATGAAGAAGGCAACCCTATGACCGTTGGTGCATCTCTGTTTGCAACTGACGGTTCCACCGGTTTCTTCAACTACATGTACAACGGTATTACTGCAAGTTCTGCAATCGAAATCATCGCATTCCTGATGGTTGTAGGCGGCGCATTCGGCGTTCTGCTGCGTACCGGTGCCATCGAATCCGGTATCATGGGAATGATTCAGAAGACAAATGGTAAGGAAAAGCTGCTGATTCCTGTGCTGTTCGTACTGTTTGCACTGGGCGGTGCGGTATTCGGTATGGGTGAAGAAGCTCTGCCATTCCTGATGATTCTGGCTCCAATCTTCGTAGCTATGGGCTATGACTCTGTAACAGCCGTTCTGGTTACTTACTGTGCAACTCAGATTGGTTTCGGTACATCCTGGATGAATCCGTTCTCCGTTGGTATCGCACAGGGTATCTCCGGTCTGGAAGTATTCTCCGGTGCAGAATTCAGAATCCCTATGTGGATCGTATTCACAGGCGCATCCTGCGTAATGACCATGATATATGCATCCAAGATTAAGAAGGACCCTACTAAATCCATCGCATACGAATCCGATGAATACTTCAGAAAGCAGAACCATGCCGCTGCAGAAAGCGACAGCATTCAGAAATTCGGCATGGGTCACATCCTGGTTCTGCTGACTCTGGCAGCTACTATGGTATGGGTAATCTGGGGCGTAATGGTTCACGGTTACTACATGGCTGAAATCGCAACCCAGTTCTTCGTAATGGGTGTTGTAGCTGGTGTAATCGGTGTTATCTTTAAGCTGAACGGTATGAAGATGAACGATATCGCATCTTCCTTCAAGAATGGTGCAGCTGACCTGATTGGTGCTGCTCTGGTTGTAGCAATGGCACAGGGTATCATGCAGGTTCTGGGCGGCTCTGATCCAACTGCTCCAACTGTACTGAACACTGTACTGTACGGTATTTCCGAAGCATTCTCCAGCCTGTCCGGCGCAGCAGCTGCAGTTCTGATGTACCTGTTCCAGTCCGTATTCAACTTCTTCGTTGTATCCGGTTCCGGTCAGGCAGCTCTGACCATGCCGATTATGGCACCTCTGGCAGACCTGCTGGGCGTAACCAGACAGACTGCAGTACTGGCATTCCAGCTGGGTGACGCTTTTACCAACCTGATTGTTCCAACTTCCGGATGCCTGATCGGTTCCCTGGCAATCGCCAAAATCGAATGGGCAAACTGGGTGAAGTTCTGCTGGAAGTTCCTGCTGGTTCTGATTGTTATGGCAATCGCTACAATCCTGCTGGCAGTCGCTATCGGATTCTAATCGAAACATAAACTGTATATTAAAAGACCGAAACCCCATCCGGGATTTCGGTCTTTTTTTATACCTGGCTGCCTGAAACAGCGAATATTTTCTTATCTTCCAGACGCAGTGCAAAAAGCCTGCCTCCAAATACACATCCTCCGTCAATACAGAGAATACCATTCTTCTCAAACACTTCACAGCGCTCATCTTCATAGAAACTCATTACAGGCGTATGACCAACCACAACCGTCACGCCCTCTTTGAAGTACCTCTGGCTGTAATCGGGCGGGTAAAATACGAAGTCACTGAAATCATAGTCTTCCAGCGGGCGGCCCGGCGTGAAACCGTCAATACCGGCGTGAACAAGCACATAAATTTCATCCCCTGCTTCCATAACCTCATAAGCAGAGAACTCTTCCAGGTACTCCAGCACTGCCTCTTTCGTGTCACTGTCCAG
>JAFYKS010000314.1 GCA_017537495.1 Bacillota bacterium
GAAGAAACTGGCTGCCGCTGATTGCACTCTGCATTACGGAGCCCCTGTACTTCTACTTCGAAACTTTCGGGATTTATTACACCAATGCGACATTTGCCGGTGTGATTTTGGCTGTGGTACCGGTGGTGTCCATGGCAGTTTCCGCACTGCTCCTCAAAGAATATCCTACCAGACGGCAGAAGTATTTCTGCATTCTGCCGGTGCTGGGGGTCATTATCATGACTGCAGCGGGGCAGGAGATGGGAATCATTCAGCCTATCGGCGTAATTCTGCTGATCTGCTGCTGCCTGACTTCGGCGTTATATAAAACGGCAAACCGGGGATCCGCCGGCCAGTTCAGCACTTTTGAACGTACCTATTATGTGATTGCTGTATGTATGGTGGTGTTTACCATTGATGCATTCCACACTGTAGATTTCAGTCTGGAAGCTTATCTGGCACCCCTATCTGCACCGACTGCCGGATCCTATATCTTCTCAGTGCTCATGCTCAGCATATTCTGCTCCATCGTGGCAGGATTCATGGTGAACTACGCAGCTGCACGCATGTCGGTAGTCAGTCTGGCTACAATGGGTGCTTTGATGACCATTATGGCAGCTTTTGCAGGAGTCGTATTCCTGAATGAACCTGTCAGCGCCCTATCCCTGGCAGGAACCGTACTGATTATTTACGGAATCCGCCAGGTCACCAGACCGGAAGAAACGGAAAACTGATATTGGTACAATGAATGCTCAGCACTTCTCCGCTGCAGCTTTCAAGCCCCGCATATATTCCAGAGACTCCTGAATAGAGTAGCGTTTCAGATCCAGGTGTTCGATGTAGTACTTTTTAAATTCGGATTGTTCCGCGCCATCAGCATCTTTTGCAAGGGCATTTATAAATTCTGTTGGTGTCATACCCGTATATTTTTTAAATACACGGTTGAAATAGGATGGGTTCTCATATCCGCATTGCTGTGCCAACGCATGGATAGGGACTTCCTTGTTGTAGCCGGTATATTGCAGGAAAATCAGTATTTGACGAATCCTGTGATAGTTGAAATATTCCGAGATGGTGATGCCTGTTTCACGGCGAAAAACAGTACACAGATAGTTTTTATTAAAGTCCAATGTATGAGCTAGACTGGTAAGATCGTATTTCGCATCATATTCTTTTTCGACGTAACGGAGGATAGTTTGAACCAGATCCGAATATTGACTGTAATCCACATATCCGTCGGAACTGTTCTCCAGGCTCTGTTGATCAGTTTGAAAGGAAAACAGGATTGTACTTAAAAAGGCGCTGACTGAGGAAGCCTGAAACAGATCGGTACTGCTGTAGTTCCTGCAAATATAAGAAAACAGTTTTTTTAAGTGAGATGCATCGTGCAGAACCTGCACTTTAGGGTTTCCAACAAAATATTGCACCCTTGGATCCAATATACGGAAAAAAATCTCATACTGTAAGCATAGATTATGGGCGTCCTGTGGTACGCCATGGACCATAAAGGGTGGAATTAAAATCATGCTTCCTTCTGAAAGATGATAGTCCGTTCCGGCTGCATGAAAAACGAGAGAGCCGCTGCGGACATAGGCCAAATGAAAGAAATCGTGGGTATGAGGCTGTAGTTTCCAACCGGCAGGAAGTTCCGTTTCTCCGCTCCATATTAGTTGTATTTTTTCCATACGAGTCACCTCCTGTATTAAAAGCAACATTGCGAATGCTGAATGTTATTCCAAATTATACCATATTCTTAAGGGTAATTCCATGCTGTAAGGTCAGAAAACATCGTAAATATACTCCTATATTTTGTTTTTTTGACGGATATTCTTTCTCCAATATTAGAAAATTGAAAAGTTTACTCTGGTTTATATTCGTAAAAATGACTGCAGAATAGTTCCCGGTAATATCATGATATCACAAAAAGCGGAATTAGACTGCAAGTTGATTGAGAAAGAGACGACTTTGCATATGATTGATTGCTGACGGAGATTACGGCAGCTGTTGCAGAAAGCAGGAGTTGAAAGTGAATATAGGAGCATTCACGAAAAGACTGGTTTGTAGATTTTTGACTTTTAATAGAATATAATATGAGACAACTTTTGACATAAGATTATGAATTTACATCAAAAAATGAAACTGAATCAGGAGGATGAAAGAACATGAGATTTAAAGAAATCACACTTCGCGGTAATGCGTACGAACGCGGATTTACCTATGGACAATTATGTAAGGACGAAATCAGACTTACAATGAAAGGCTATGAAAAACTGTTTTTTGACACAAAAGGCGTTACATGGGAAGCTGCACGTAAAGCAGGAGATTTTTATCTGTCCAAAATTCGTGATTTTGAACCCGACTATGCTGAAGAAATGCGAGGCATTGCGGACGGTGCTGATTTAGATATTCTGGACATTGCTGCTTTGAACTCACGTACAGAAATCATGTACGCCGATTCTACAAGAGCAGGCATTACAGAATGTACTTGCCTCACAGTTCTTCCACCTGCAACTGAAGGAGGACATACTATTTCATCACAGAACTGGGACTACAGCTTACTGGTGAGTGGAGAATGTCTGATAGTTTTACACGTTTATCAGGAAGATAAGCCAAACTTCTTAATGGTAGCAGAAGGTGCCGGTATGATTGGCGGTATTGGTATGAACGATCGCGGTGTATCTGTAGTAATAAATGCTCTGAGAACACCTCACCCTGTTAATGGAATTCCATTCCACGCTCGTATGCGTGCTATGCTTGAAGCTGAAAATCTCAGCGATGCATACGTAAAGGGAAGCCATGCACCTTATTCTGTAGGTAACTTTATTGCAACACATACAGACGGTGTAGCAATTGAGTTCGAAATGGACTCTCAGATTGTTGAACCTATCATTCCTGAAGATGGCGTTATCATCCATACTAACCATTATGTAGGGCCTAAAACATATCTTGCTA
>JAFYKS010000315.1 GCA_017537495.1 Bacillota bacterium
GGCAGACGCCAGGCTACCTTCCCGGACGGCATTATGATCATCGGAAGCGACCGTAAGTCTTACAGTTCCGCCATGCTGGCCCGTGCCGTAGAAGACGGCAGTGCAGCGGACATGACCTTCAGTGTTGTTTCCGTGGATTACGAAAACCTGAAGATTCCAACTGGACTCCGTTACCGCGGCGGCTACCGTACCTGCGAAAACATTCTCAGCAGAGAAATGATTCCATATCTGGAACAGCGCAGCCTCTTCCTTGACTGATCATTCAGTTTGTACAGCAAAACAGAAAAAATACAAAACATCCGGTGAATAACCGGATGTTTTTTGTAAAAAGTGCTGTGCAAAGATTCCGTTTATGTTATAATAAAGAATCAAAGATTTTACATTTGCGAGGTAGTAAAATGAGCAAAAAACTGGTAATCCATTCAGCATGGTGTAAGGGCTGCGGAATCTGTGCCGCATTCTGCCCTAAAAACGCTCTGGAAATCGTTCAGAGCAAGGTTCATCTGAAGGACGATGCACTCTGCATTAAGTGCGGTTTATGTGAACTTAGATGTCCGGATTATGCAATCTATGTAGAGAAGGAGGAAGAATAATGACCAAGAGATTCCAATTATTACAGGGCAATGAAGCCTGTGTGGAAGGCGCACTCGCTGCGGGCATGAAGTTCTACGCAGGTTACCCTATCACTCCTTCCACTGAAATCGCAGAAAGAAGTGCAATCCGTCTGCCGCAGGTTGGCGGTAAGTTTATCCAGATGGAAGACGAAATTGCAGGTATTGCTGCTGCACTGGGTGCTTCCGTTGCAGGTCTGAAGTCCATGACCGCAACTTCCGGTCCTGGTTTCTCCCTGAAGCAGGAAAATATCGGCTATGCATCCATCGCTGAAATTCCTATCGTAATCGTGGACGTACAGCGTTCCGGCCCATCCACAGGTCTGCCTACTTCCCCATCTCAGGGTGACTACATGCAGGCTAAATGGGGTACTCACGGTGACCATCCAGTTATCGCAATCGCTCCATCTTCCGTACAGGAATGCTACAATGAAACCGTACGTGCATTTAATCTGGCAGAAGAATTCCGTGTACCTGTTATCTTCCTCATGGACGAAATTATCGGCCATCTCCGTGAAGGCTGTGAACTGATTCCAAGCGAGGAGCTGGAAATCATTGACCGTGGTGATCACAACATTTCCGGTATGACTTATGCTGTAGGTGAAGGCAACTATGTTCCTGAATTCGCTGCATTCGGCGAAGGCGAACATTACAATATTACCGGTCTGTTCCATGACGATGGCGGTTTCCCAACCAACGACAATCACCTGGCTTATTCTCAGGAACGCCGTCTTCTGGACAAAATCCGCATGAACCAGGATGCAATCGAAAAGTGGGATGAAGCAGACATCGAAGACGCTGAAGTAGTAGTCGTATGTTACGGCGGTACTGCACGTGCTGTAAGCGGTGCTCTGGAAAAAGCAAAGGAAATCGAAGGTTTCCCTAAGGTAGGTATGTTCCGTCCAGTTACCGTATGGCCGTTCCCTAAGCGTGAAATGATTAAGATTTCCGAAAAGTGCAAGCATATCATCGTAGCAGAACATAACGACGGTCAGATGCTTATGGAAGTACAGAGAGTTGTTAAGAGCAACTGTCCGATTTCCTTCGTCGGTAAGATCGACGGAACCACAATTACTCCA
>JAFYKS010000316.1 GCA_017537495.1 Bacillota bacterium
AAAGGAGAGAGTTAAAATGGAAAATGTAAAAGTAATCCTGTGGGGACTTGGTGCTATGGGCGGCGGTATCGGTAAGATGCTGACTAAGAAGAAAGGTGTAGACATCGTTGGTGCTATCGACATCGGTGCTAAGCTGGGTAAGAGCCTGTATGAAGTAGTTCCTGGTATCGAAAGAGGCGACAGAGAAGATGTTATCGTTGGCACTGCTGAAGAAGTAATCAAGCCAGGTGCTGCAGACATCGTTGTTGTTTGTACCGACTCCTTCACTGCTAAGGTATATGACAAGCTGGTTATGGTTATGGAAAATGGCATGAACGTAATCACTTCCGCTGAAGAAATGGCTTACCCTGCTGCACAGGAACCTGAACTGGCTAAGAAGCTGGACGAAATCGGTAAGAAGAACGGCGTAACTTGCCTGGGTACTGGTATCAACCCTGGTCTGATCATGGACCTGCTGGTTCTGGTATGGACTGGTGCTTGTGAATCCGTAGACCACATCGTTTCCAGAAGAGTGAACTCCCTGTCCCCATTCGGTCCTGCTGTAATGGAAGAACAGGGTATCGGTATCACTGTTGACGAATTCAACGCAAGAAAGGCTGACGGCACTATGGCTGGTCACGTAGGCTTCGCTGAATCCGTAGGCATGATCTGCGAAGGTCTGGGCTGGAAGCTGGACAAGTTCGAACAGGATATGGAAGCTATCGTAACTGACGTTGACAGAAAGTCTCCTTACGGCTTTGCTCCTGCAGGCCACGTTGCTGGTGTAGCAATGAAGGGCTGGGGCTATGTTGACGGTGAAATGAAGATTGAAATGGACCACCCTCAGCAGATCGAACCTGAACAGGTTGGCGTTCACACTGGTGACTACGTATTCATCAAGGGTACTCCAGATGTAAACATGTCCAATACTCCTGAAATCGAAGGCGGTATCGGTACTATGGCTATGATTCTGAACTCCATTCCACACGTAATCAACGCTAGACCTGGTCTGAAGACTATGATCGACATTCCAGTTGTAAGAGCAATCATGGGCGACATGAGAGACATGATCGAACCTGAATGCAAGATCGTTAAGTAATTTAAAGAAAAATAATTATTAAATCCTGACAGATACGCCTGGGAATCATCCCGGGCGTTCTGGACAGAATAAAGGAGAAAACTGACATGGCTAAAAAAGGTGATTGGGTACGCATTCATAAAGTAGTGCTGCCTGCAGCAGAAAGAACTGCTAAAATTCCTGATGATACAAAGCAGGTTGACTTTGAAATGTGGGTAAAGGGTACTCTGCAGAATGAGACTGCAGAAATCGGTGAAGAAGTTACTATCGTAACTGCAACCGGCCGCGAAGAAACCGGTAAGTTACTGGAAGTAAACCCTTACTACACTCACAGCTACGGCAAGTTCGTACCTGAAATCGTGGAAATCGATAAGCAGTTAAGAGAAATCATGCAGTTTGGAGGTGAAGAATAATGACATTAGCAAAGGACTATAATTCCGTAATGGGTAGATCTGCTGAGATCATGAAGGCTTCACTGGGTCTGGACTTCAATGATTTTGAATCTGGTTCCGTTGCATTCGACTACGAAGGTTTAATGGAAGCTACCGGTTACACTATCGAAGAAATTGACAGAATTCAGTCCAGAACCGGTGTAGGTCATACCGCACTGCTGGAACTGAGAAATATCACCAAGCTGGCTAGAAAGTATGCTAAGCCAGGCTATGGTGCAAGAATCCTGGTTAAGGACGAAGCTGCTAACGCATCCGGTTCCTTCAAGGACAGAAGAGCTGCATGTGCAGTTGCTCACGCAAAGAAGCTGGGCTATAAGGGTGTTATCGCTGCAACTTCCGGCAACTACGGTGCTGCAGTAGCATCTCAGGCTGCAATGCAGGGTATGAAGTGCATCATCGTTCAGGAATGCTATGACTCCAAGGGTATCGGCCAGCCTGAAATCGTTGAAAAGGCAAGAAAGTGCGAAGCACTGGGCGCAGAAGTTATTCAGCTGACCGTAGGTCCTGAATTATTCTATGAACACCTGTCCGTAATGGAAGACTCCGGATACTTCAATGCATCCCTGTACTCCCCATTCGGTATCGATGGTGTTGAAACATTAGGTTACGTAATTGCTATGGAC
>JAFYKS010000317.1 GCA_017537495.1 Bacillota bacterium
CTCGCACTGGCAAGCCGCGTGCCCACGGTTCCGGGCGGAACGGACATGATTTCCGCGATTTCCCGGATGGAATAGCCTTCGATGTAATGCAGGACGATAGTCAGGCGCCTTGCCTTGTCCAGCTTCAGGATGGCAGAAAATAGATCCTGATGGGATTTCTCCTCAAAATATAACCGCTCGGCGTAGTCTTCGATGTTTTCATGGTTTCGGAAGGGCCGGCGCCAGATTTTGCGGCATTCGTTGAGGGTACATTTAAAGAGCCAGTTCTTAAGATGTTCGTCACTTTCAAATGAACGGTCGGTCCGGTAAAGGCTGAGCAGTACATTTTGCGTCACGTCATCGGCGTCGGCATGGGATTTCAGATAACTGAAGGCAAGCCGGAAAATGCTGTCCATATATTTTTTTGCGAGAATGTTGAATTCAGCAGTATTTCGCATTTTGATTTCTCCTTTGAAAAGCTTCTCAATGATATTATCCAGCAAAAGACAATATTTTTCATCCCTAAACAAGAAATTTTGCATTCAAATTTTTGTTTGTTTTTTCCTAAATAAGCGTGGGTATATGAAATTTAATCTGTATAATAGTACAAAGGGGAGGGGAGAAAGGAGGTCCTGTGATGAAAACGGAACAGCAAAAGAAAAACCATATCCCAGTTGAAGAAGTAATCAGCCAGCACAGAGGCCTTCTGTATTATGTCATCCGGCCAGTCGTGGGGGACGAGAATCTGGTGGATGACTGTTTCAGCTCAATAATAGAAATTATCGTAAAAAATTATGAAAAGTTCGACAGTGACAGAGGGACACTGACAGCCTGGCTGACGAAAGTGGCGAGAAATGGAGCCGTTAATTTCATTCAGAATAAGAAGTATGCTATGACTGCAGTGGTGGCAGAGGATGCTTCTGGACTGAAGGAAGTGGCCGACCATAAGACGCCGGAGGACCATCTCATTGAGAAGGAAAATCTGGCGGAACTGAAGGAAGCTTTGAAGAGTCTGGATAAGCTGGAAGCGGAGATTTTACTGAGAAAGTATTACTACATGCAGGAAACCCGGCAGATTGGCGCCGAGCTGGGGCTTTCTGAGAGAGCGGTGGAGGGTAGACTCTACCGGATAAAAAAGAAAATGATGAAAAAGATGGGAGGGGCTGACCATGACTGAGTTCAATGAAATGAAGCTGGAAGATCTGCTGAAGGAAACACTCCCTGAAACTTCCCTTGTAGAAAATCTAAGAGTAGTAAACCCTCTTGGTGCTGCTGTGGATAAAATCATTGCCGGTATGGTGATGACCACAATTACTTTGAATTTCTTATAACTCAACTATATACTGCCGACGGTGGGAATCATGCTGATTTACCTGGGTATGCGGACACTCCGCAGCGGAAATCACTACTTCCGTCTGGGATGGCTGGCCGCATTGGGCAAACTGGCATTGACTACCTTGAATCTGCTTCTTCAGGTGACACCGTATGTTAGCCTTATGGACGGATGGGGCCTGTGGGCAAGCCAAGGTGTACATCTTGTTTTCTTGCTCTTCCTGGGTCTTGGAATCCGGCAGGCAGGAATTGATGCCGGAATGGAAAAACCGAAGATGCCAACCTGGCCGATAATCCTCTGGCAGGTGGTTCTGATTGCACTGGCACTAGCTGAAATTAGCAGTTGGACAGTGATGATTATGATGGTCTACGCTTGGGTGTGCATGGTGAAACATATTTACCACTGTGCTGATGATCTGAAGCAGGCAGGCTATGTGGTACCGGTTTCTCCAGTATGGTTCTCCGCAAAACCTCTCCTGCTGGCCTACCTGGCAATTCTTTTGGCTGCCATGATTGGGGCGAGCCTGCTGGTAAACTATACGCCGCTGGACGCAGAAAAGTTTGTGCAGGGAGAAGAAAGCGGTGCGAACATGAATACGGCGGAAATTCGCAGTAAGCTTGTTGCAAAGGGATTCCCGGAAGAACTTTTGAAACAGATTACAGATGAAGACTTGGAAGGTCTCGAAAATGTGATTGGTGTGGATGCGCTTACAGAAGAATATAACACATCCAATACGAAGCGGATGGATGGAGCTTCCGTCAGTGTACTGACTGATGATGGACGAATCAAGACCTTCGTTTGGTTTGAATACGTGGACGGAAAGCATGCAGGCTTGGTGGACAGTGTGAAGATTCAGTATGACGAAATGCAGACCCACAGTCCAGTAACAGGACGTCTTTTCTATGAAAAAAAGGGTGAGACCTGGACAGCTGAACTGCGGTTTGAGGAGGAGAGCAGTACCTACCTCTGGTTTGGCGACATCAGCACCAACGTGTGGAGCCAAACTAAATACTCCTTCCCGTTTATGGCAGATCATCCACGTGGATACTTTACCTGGTGGACGGAGAAGGAAGATGACTCTCTGATTTACTGGAGTATGAACAATACTGTATTCTACTGCCTGCGAACGCCGCTGGTTCTGCCTTATGTGGAATTGCCGGAAAACGCAGGGAATGTGGTTCTTTTCGGCGGATTTGGCAGCAGTTGGGGCCAGGATAAATTCCAGATTTACGCAACCCCTGAATTTGAAAGATAGGAGGGAGGAACCGTGAACAGAAGTATAAAGTCAAAGACTCTGTATAGATTTGCTGCCGTAGGCTCCATCCTTCTGGCGGTCTGCCTGGTATGTGGTATGTACCTGATGAAATATCGAATCGAAGGTGATCTGCAGTCCCTGGAGGCTGCGGCTAGTCAGTACGCTGAGAAGAATCTGACAGTTCTGATGACTGCGGAGATTCCTGAAAATACACGGAAGGAAAACCACGGAATATATGGTGTGGAAGACAGTCTCTTTGCCGGCGGATATCTGGTTGCTCTCTGCGAAAGTGAAATAGAAGGTGAGAATCAGTGGACAGGTCCGGTTCTCTTTGAGGAAGGACTCAACGGCAGGTACCGGGTAGTGGAAAGCCATCTGAGCAACTCACCGTGGCCTGTTGAAACTACGTCTTTGAATGATGCTTCCTTCGGTATGTTTGGGGGCGGGGACGACGGCGGACGGGCCGTATTGGTACTCTGGTCCAATTTTTATCCGGAAAATATGGCAGGATACCAGGTGACATATTACGATGTGGATGCTTATCTGGAAGATGGAAGTATCATTCCTCTGACACTGGATGTGGCGATAGAACCAGAAAGCAGTGTACACATGACCTGTGTCAACATCCCATTTAATTACTATGACCATGATCATTCTCAGTATTTTGCTTATGATGTGGACGGAAATGAAATCAATCTGCGGGAATTCCGGGAAGCCAATGGACCTCTCAACGGTGATGGAGAGGGGAAAAGCGGCGACTCTGGTCCAAATATGGATTTGTACGGATGTATCCTGCTGGCAGGATTTGCTGCAGCGGTCTGGATGTGGAAAAAGGGAAGATAAGCAGTATAACAGCAACATTCATGGTCGAAGAAGTACAAAAATATTGTATTCACCACGTTAATATAGTAAAATTAAGTTAGGGGATACAACTGAAGGACAGTCTGGCAAGTTTTATCGCCGGACTGTCTTTTTTCATAGGAAAGATTGGGGGAAAGTTATGAAATCAACATCTAAATGCCCGAAGTGTGGCAGTACCGATATTCTCTTTGTACCTGGCAAAGTTGGAGCTTATGGTGTGGGGAATAATATTTTAACTGGCATGACTACTCTTTCTGCGGTACTTGTACATCGCTACGTGTGCTGTGAATGCGGTTATTCAGAAGAATGGATTGATTTGGACGATATGCCGAAGCTGAAGAAAGCATTTGAGTAAACAATATATCAGGGTTTGGAACAGGGGGAAATGTATGAAATCGAAAAGAAAAAGAACTTTGATCATACTTGCGGCGGTTTTCTTATTGGTGGCAATCTGTGTGCCAAAAGCTCCGTCCTATTCTGTGGCAATTGAAGCAAACTGGGGGATTTCTCTTCCGTACAAAGCATTATGCTCCCAAGTTTACGCAAAAGACTCCGGCCCCAGCTTTCTTGGGGATGGAGTGAGATACCATGTTTTCGAATATAAGTACGAGGATTACATCGACCTGATGTTTGCCTGGTCAGCGGCAGAGCATGAAACCCTGCACTATGCCAGCGTCAGTGAAGC
>JAFYKS010000318.1 GCA_017537495.1 Bacillota bacterium
AATCCGCAACTATGTGGAAACCATTCTGGACCTGCCATGGAATAAGGAAAGTAAGACCAATACCGATATTCGCAAGGCAGAAAAAATCCTCAACGAGGATCACTATGGCCTGGAAAAGGTGAAAGAAAGAGTGCTGGAGTATCTGGCAGTGGTTCACCTGTCCCGCGGCATTAAAGGACCGATTCTCTGTCTGGTGGGACCTCCGGGTGTGGGCAAAACATCCATTGCCAGATCCATTGCCAGATCCACCGGCCGTGAATTCGTAAGAATGTCCCTGGGCGGCGTACGCGACGAAGCAGAAATCCGCGGACACAGAAGAACCTATATCGGTGCGATTCCGGGCAGAATCATCTCTGCCATGAAGGATGCAGGCACCAAGAATCCGGTCTTCCTCTTTGACGAAATTGACAAAATCGGCTCCGACTTCAAGGGCGACCCGGCTTCCGCACTGCTGGAAGTACTGGATCCGGAACAGAATAAGGAGTTTACAGACCACTTCTTGGAAGTGCCGTTTGACCTGTCCCGTGTCATGTTTGTAACAACTGCAAACAGCATCGAAACCATTCCTCGTCCGCTACTGGACAGAATGGAAGTGATTCAGGTTTCCGGCTATACCGAGGAAGAAAAGGTAAATATCGCGCAGAAGTACCTGATTCCAAAGCAGGTAAAGAGCCATGGACTGAAGCAGAAAAACTTCTCCATGACTGAAAAAGCGTTGCGTGATCTGATTAACTACTACACCAGAGAATCCGGTGTACGTAATCTGGAACGTGAAATCGGAAGCCTCTGCCGTAAGGTGGCGCGCCAGAAGGTGGCCAAGAAGGGCAGCGATTTCAAGATTACACCAACCAGCCTGGAAAAGTATCTGGGTAAGAAAAAGTTCCGCTACGACATTGTCGAAGGGGAAAGTGAAGTCGGTGTAGTAACCGGTATGGCGTGGACACAGGTGGGCGGAGATACCCTCTTTGTGGAAACCGCCAAAGTTCCGGGAACCGGAAAGATTCAGCTGACCGGCCAGCTGGGCGACGTGATGCAGGAATCTGCACAGGCTGCCATTACATACATCCGCTCCATTGCGGAAGAATACAAGCTGGAAGACGATTTCTACAAGAAGTATGATCTTCATGTGCATGTGCCGGAAGGCGCAGTGCCGAAGGACGGCCCTTCTGCCGGAGTGACCATGTTCACCTCTGTAATTTCTGCACTGACAGGAATTCCGGTGCGCAAGGACGTGGCAATGACCGGGGAAATCACACTCCGCGGCAAGGTACTGCCTGTAGGCGGTATCAAGGAAAAGGTGCTGGCTGCACACCGTGCAGGTATCCGTACCATCCTGCTGCCGAAGGAAAACGAAGCAGATATTGATGATATTCCGCAGACTGTACGGAAAACTCTCCGTTTCGTTCTGCTGGAAAGAGCACAGGAAGCGCTGGAATATGCGCTGGCGAAAGAACAGGAATAAGATATGATTAAGATTAAGAAATCCGAACTGGAAACAGTGGCAGTAAAGCCAAGCCAGTATCCGCCGGTTGGTCTGCCGGAAATTGCTTTCGCAGGCCGTTCCAATGTTGGTAAGTCTTCCCTGCTGAATCTTCTGACCGGAAGAAAGGCTCTGGCACGTGTATCCGGAAGCCCGGGCAAGACCAGAACCATCAACTTCTATAAGGTCAACGACGAATTCCGTATTGTGGACCTGCCAGGTTACGGTTACGCGAAGATCTCCAAGTCCGTATCCGAAAACTGGGGCGAGATGATGGAAGCTTACTTAAGCAACCGTGAAGGTCTGAAGAAGGTAATTCAGCTGGTGGACGTGCGTCATGCACCGTCTGCACAGGACGTACAGATGTATGAATATCTGAAGTATTACGGACTGGACGGCATCGTGGTTGCAACCAAGGCCGACAAAGTTTCCAGAAATGAACTGCAGAAATGTATCAGCGTAATACGCAAGACTCTGAATCTCTCTCCGGAAGACAAGGTGATTCCGATCTCTTCTCTGAAGCGTTCCGGACACGATGTTCTGCTGGCTGAGATTGAAAAATTACTGGAGGAATAAATGAACTTCATCAGTTTTCGGGTGATTCTGAGCAGAATCAAGGCAATTAAGGCAATGATGACCGATAAGACCGTGCCGAAGCGGAAGAAACTTCTGGTTATTGCGGGGCTGGTTTATCTTTTCATGCCTCTGGACATCGCCCCTGTGGTTTTGGGGCCGGTGGCACTGGTAGATGACCTTGTTTTGTGGACCTGGATTCTGTGGAATCTGAAGGATACACTGGACGCCTACTGGGTTGGAGAAAAAGTTAATGATTTTTCGAAAGATTTTAGTGGAAAAAATCTGGTAGAAGGTGTAGAATTTAAAGTAGATGAAGAAGAGTAACAATCTTGTTCAAATTAATTTATTATCAATGTAAAGGAGATACATAAAGAAATGGGCTACGAAGTAAAAATCGGTTTATCCAACAAGCACTTACACTTAAGCGCAGAACACATTGAAGCATTATTTGGTGCAGGTCACGAACTGACCCCAACCAAGCCACTGGTACAGCCTGGTCAGTTTGCTGCTGAAGAAAAGGTTGATATCGTTGGTCCTAAGGGCACTCTGAAGGGTATCAGAGTTCTGGGTCCTGCTAGACCTGAAACTCAGGTTGAACTGGCTATGACTGATGCAAGAACTATCGGCATCAAGGCTCCAGTAAGAGAATCCGGTAAGCTGGAAGGCACTCCTGGCTGCAAGCTGGTTGGTCCTTGCGGTGAAGTTGAACTGGATCACGGTGTAATGGTTGCTCTGAGACACGTTCACTTAAACGAAGAACAGGCTGCTGAAGCTGGCGTAAAGGACGGCGAATTTGTAAGCATCAAGATCGAAGGCGAAAGAGGCCTGGTATTTGACAACGTTCTGGTAAGAGCTGGTTCCAAGCACGAAAGAGAAGTTCACCTGGATACTGACGAAGGTAACGCAGCTGGCTGCGGTCCTGATGCAGTATGCACCATCATTAAGTAATTTAAAACAATTGCATAATACAGAGGGCGGAAGTAATTCCGCCTTTTGTATTTCCAAAAACATATAGCAGGAAAACAAGGGGTATGATATAATAATATGTTAAGAAGACAGATTATGAAAGAAGGTTATCACCATGAGCAGATTTAAGACAATTTGTTCCATTATATTGGTGTTCAGCATAGTGATTGTAACTTTGACACTGGGACAGAGTCTGATTTTCAGACTTCCGGATATGTATCTGTTCCATTTCAATGACTCCCGGTGCGTGGATAAACTGTATACATCTCTGACCAGCACACAGATGGCAGATGAGATTGCAGGTTTTATGAATTCTTTCCGTCCGGAGGAATTTCAGGTTCATGATTTTACAGGATATGATGAACTGCCGATTTTTGACAGCAGAGACAGTTATAATATGATGGTTCTGAAGAAAATGGTGGATGTGAGCGGTATTTTCTGCGTCATCGGCCTGATTCTGATGGTATCGATTTATATCCTGCTTGTGCGGGATGAGGAGACCAGACTGCTGCGTAAGAGCTTCCTGGCAGGTGCAGCTTTCAGCGGTGCAGCTATTGTGCTGCAGGCGGTAATTCTGTCTGCTGCCGGTCTTCGGAGCAGCTACTTCCGTCTCTGGGGTGTGCGCCAGGCCGCAGAAGATTCCAAGCTGGAGCTGATTATGGGCGACGATTTCTGGGCGGTATGCACCGTATTTCTTACAGGAATTTCGCTGATTATTCTGGCAGTGCTTGCCTATGTGAATTACAGGGTGACACGTCCGCCGAGAATATTTTACTAGATTTTGAAAGGAGGGACAGGAGAATGGTATACATTCATCTTGCAGAAGGATTTGAAGAAATTGAGGCACTGACACCTTGCGACCTGCTTCGCAGAGTCGGTGTAGATGTAAAGACTGTATCCGTTACCGGTGAAAAGGTGGTAACAGGTGCACATTCCATCCGTGTAGAGGCGGATCTGCTGTTTGAAGAAGCTGACTATGACAGCTGCAGCATGATTGTGCTGCCGGGAGGACTGCCGGGTGCATTCAACCTGCAGGATCACGCAGGTCTGGAAGCGCAGATCAGAAAATTTGCGGAAGAAGACCGGCCGCTGGCTGCAATCTGTGCGGCACCGCTGGTATTTGGTTCCCACGGTGTTCTGAACGGAAGAATGGCGACGATTTATCCGGGCATGGAAGCTAACCTGACAGGAGGAGAAGCTGTAGACAAGCCGGTGGTTTGCGACGGAAACCTGATTACTTCTCAGGGACCGGGAACTGCTATGGAGTTTGCACTGACAATTGTAAACTTCTTTAAGGGGGAAGAAGTTACACTGGATTTAAGAAAAGATTTATTACTGGAAAGAAGAGTATAGCAAATGGGTTATAAAGTAGATTATCACGTTCATTCATGGTGCTCCGACGGTACCATGAAACCGACAGAACTGGTGCGTAAGTACCATGAAGAAGGATACGATATTATTTCAATTACAGACCATGACGGCATCGATGGAATTGCAGAAGCCCTGATCGCAGGGGAGGCACTGAAGATTCAGGTAATCACCGGTGTGGAACTGTCTGCGGATTTCGAAGGTATCAACCTGCACATCCTGGGTTACAAGTTTGACCATGAAAATGAAGAACTGCAGGAAAAGATGGAAGAACTCCGCGGGTACCGTAAGGAAAGAAATGAGAAGATTCTGGCAGCACTGCAGAATATGGGATATGACATCACCATGGAAGATGCCAAGCAGCGCAAGGGCCAGAAATATATCGGCAAGCCGAATTTTGCGAGAGCACTGGTGGCTAAGGGCTATGTGGGCAGCGTAAAGGAAGCTTTTGCAGAGGGTGTATTCCTGAATGCACCGGAAATCAGAGCCATCGAAAGAAAGAAGATGACTGCAGAAGAAGCAATCAAGCTGATTGCACAGGCCGGCGGCATGGCAGTTCTGGCACATCCTGCAAAGATTAAGAAAATCGGAGAAAGAGGCAGCGAAGAATACTGGAAGAACTTCGAAGAACTTCTCCGCAGTCTGAAGAAGATAGGCCTGAAGGGACTGGAATGTTTCTATCCGGAACATACCGAAGAAGAACAGCTGAAGTTTGCAGTGCTGGCAGGCAAGTTCCATCTGCACATGACAGAGGGGTCTGATTATCACGGCGATGAATAAGCCGGAAGGAGTATCACTATGGGTGACAAAGCAGTTTTCAACAACCGTAGAGTGGCAGCGGCAGTGCGTACCCAGGAAGATTTTCTGGCAGCACTGGATTCCAGCGTTGATGTTATTTTTCTGCTGTATTCCAATATTCTGACGGTAGGGGAGCACATTCAGAAGAGCCATGATGCCGGGAAGAAAGTCTTTGTACATATGGACTTTACGGAAGGAATCGGCAAAGACCGTGCAGGTCTTCAGTATCTGAAAGGGCTTGGGGCTGACGGTATTCTGACTACGAAGACCAGTATGATCCGCCCTGCTAAAGAAGCTGGTTTGATTACGGTACAGCGGTTCTTCATTCTGGATTCCCATTCTGTGGATACGGCGCTGGATTCCATCCGTATCGCCAAGCCGGATGTGGTTGAAATCATGCCGGGTGTTGTGGTAAAGAAAATCAAAGAGTTTGCAGATAAAGTCAATACTCCGATTCTGGTGGGAGGCCTTCTGGAGTTTCCGGAAGAAGTGGATGCGGCCATTGAAGCCGGAGCCACTGCAGTTTCCACTGCAGACCGGATTTTATGGGA
>JAFYKS010000319.1 GCA_017537495.1 Bacillota bacterium
AGGAACATCATGAAAACAATGGCAACTGCCGCCAGAATTGGTGAGAAGGACATTGGCTTCAGCATCTGCATGAAGAAGTTTCCGCCTTCCAGTCCCGCCAGAGATAAAATCCAGGCAGTCGCAGTGGTACCGATATTAGCACCCATGATTACAGGAATAACCTGACGCAGCTGCATAATTCCGGAATTTACGAAACCTACCAGCATAACGGTTGTAGCAGAGGAACTCTGAATGACTGCGGTTACTGCTGCACCCAGCAGTACACCTCTAGGCACACTGGATGTCAGATTTCCCAGAATGGATTCCAGCTTGCTGCCGGAAGCTCTCTTCAGACCATCGCCCATGGTTTCCATACCAAACAGGAACAGACACAGGCCACCGACCATTTGTAATACTCCAAAAATGTCCATGTTTATTATATTTCTCCTTTTGCATAAAAAATGGATCTGCCTTTCAGTTCCGGCAGATCCGGATGTCGAATTTACATTCTTATTGTAACTTCTTTTCCGCAGAAATAAAAGTTAAAAGTATGTTAAATATGGTTAAATTTCATCCGATATATCCGTAAATCCCCGGCCTTCTCCCCATACCGTATTTACCTGCATAATCGCCACAAATGCCGCCGGATCCGCATCCATCAGGTACTTCTTAATGACCATGCTTTCCCGCGGTGAACAGAGCACAAGCAGCTGTTTCCGGTGCTGCCCGGTGTACTCTCCCACAATATCACAGCTGGAGACTCCACGGTGCATATCGTTCATAATATAGCCGGCGACTGCTTCGGTCTGGGCTGTAATAATCTGCATCTGCACGATTCTGGTTTCAAAACCGTACAGCACGAAATCAACCATTTTGCTGCTGATGAACTGTGTCACCAGAGCATAAAGGGCAATGTTACGGCCGAAAATAAATGCCGAAAGAATGATAATTGAAGCATCCAGAAGAAAAAGGATTTTGCTGATATCCACATGGGGCAGCAATTTCTTTTTCAGGATTTTTGCTACGGACTCCGTACCGCAGAATGCATACCCCCGCCAGAATACCAGTCCGCTGCATACCCCGGAGAACAGCCCGCAGAAGATGGCTGCCAATATGATATCCTTCTCTTCCAGCAGCTGAAAATTCAGTTTTTCGAATATGATCAGAACGGCAGGATACAGCAGTGTAACAATCAGCACTTTCCTGCCCTCTCTCATCCCCAGCATCAGCACCACCACAATCCAGATGACCATGGCCAGTGCATAATACATGACGGAAAAATCAAGAGGTATGAACGTCTGCAGAATACGCACGATACCGGTCAGCCCGCCGCTGGTCAGCCCGTTTGGAATCATAACGGCCGTCGTAGCAAAGGCACCTGTACAGCAGGCTGTCAGCAGAAAAAGCAGGTCCGCAATAAAACGCCTGCCAGTTTCTCCACCCTTCTTCATCCGGACTCCTCCATTTCTGCTGCACAGCCGGAACATATTCGGTATTATAATTTAATCACAGTCTGATAACGTCCACCCAGCATATCATAAGCAGCAACGCTGCAGCACTTTATTTCCTGATCCTCAGGAAGCTGCACGCTTAAATCAAGCTTTCCCTTTTTACGGAAGTTTATGATTTTCGGACGGTGAATTTCTCCATCAAAATCCCAGTCCACACTCCAGCTGTCAATCAGCAGCAGCGGATCTGTTTCGGCAGCAGATTTCAGTTCAGGAAGATCTTTGCCCTCCAGTGCAGAATAATCCAGCTGAACATCACATTCCCTGAATGTAATCACACCATCTTTCAATTCGGCAGAAAGATTTCCTGTACTGCAGTCTTCTGTCAGAATGCAGTACTCCTGCCCATTCGCATCATTCATATCTGCCACACGGCGGTATGTAGTGGAAACGGCCAGTTTACCCTGATCACAGCAAATCCAGCGGCGGTTCATCCTCTGTGCTGCCGCAGCCAGTGTTCCGGAACCACAGAAGAAATCTGCACAGATATCCCCCTCACGGGTACAGCTTTCCATAATTCGTTCCAGAATCGCCTCAGGTTTCTGTGTCGCATAACCGGTTCTCTCATGAGAAGTTCTTCCCACCATGTCGATATGCCATACATCCTTCATATTTACCATGGTGTACCAGCCCAGCTCATCCTGGAACTCTTCTACACCTTTGAAATGGTATGGCTTGTATCCGCGGTTGTAGGATTTTTCTTTCAGCGGCTGGAAATAGTATTTCTTGGACTTACTGTAAACCAGTATGGTATCATGTTTTCTCGCAAAATGTTTCTTGCTGGCGCCGCCGGACTTATAGGTCCATACGATTTCATTGACGAAATGATCTGCACCGAAAATTTCATCCATCAGCAGACGCACATAGTGAACTGCATGCCAGTCCAGATGTACCCATACCGTGCCCTGATCGGCAAGCAGATCACGAATCAGATACAGACGGGAGGTCAGCATGGAAAGGTACTGACCGATTCC
>JAFYKS010000320.1 GCA_017537495.1 Bacillota bacterium
CGTGAGAAGCAGGGGCTGCATGAAATCCCGGCAGTAAACAGCAGATCGGCAAGTAATACATACGCTCGTCTGGATAAATCTTTCAGCAGCGTACCGGATTTCTTCAAGAAGCTGTTTTCTAAGAAATAGAATTAAATGTTGATACGGAGGTGTGTGTATGGAACGTAAATCCTCAAAATTAATAATTTCAATTCTATTGCTGCTTCTGATTTTGTCTCTGATCTGCAGCTGGACATTGTTCAAGAAGACTGTAGCAATGCATTATGCTGCGGATAAGGCTATCGGATATGGCCTGAAAGGACTTTCACATGAAATGAACTGTACGCTGGCGAGTCTCAGCGAGCTGAAGGCATACGGAGCTCTGGAGCCTGAAAAATTCAGTCTTCTTTGTAAGCAGCTTGACAGGGATGTATTCTACTCTGTGGAAACCATGGCAGCATTCGATTATGGTTTATTAAGTGCAGGTTATAATGATTATGATATCTTCTGGTTCTACTGCTATATTAATGACGTATTCCGCGCAAGTGAGAATTTCGATAAGATGAGTACGGCGGAAATCCAGTCGGTTTACATGTCCCTGTCTAAAGTCTGCAGTGCATTCAATCAGCTGGACTGGCATTTACCGAAGTCAGATAATTATTTCGGTATATCGCTGGAAGCATATGATTTTGAGAAGGATCCATCGGGCGTGCGAAAGCATCTTGAAGAACTGAAAGCTCTGACGGCGAAAGAGCAGGAGATGCTGCAGGTGTACTTGCAGCCGCGGACCGATGATAATGTGGGCAAAAATGTTCCAGAACATACACAGGAAGAAATCGCATCAGCCATTGATGTAATAAAAAAGGAATTTGAATCAAAGTGGCAGGGCTGCACTCTGAAAGAAATTTACTATGCGGGCGGTGGTGTCTCCAGACAGTATCAGGATTGGGCTGACAGAAACAATGCAGACGATGTAATTGTACTGCTTTCATCATTTGAGGCGGGCAGCGATGCAGACCCGTCACTGAATCCGAACAGTACATATGATAACTATATGTGGATATTGGTGAGAACGGATGGCGGAGAATGGATTCATGTGGATCATGGATATTATATTCCGCTTCTTTGATATTTGCGAGGTGTGTGTATGAGTTTGAATTTTGGATGGGGAGCAATATTCTTGATATTAGCTTTTGTATGGTTATGGCCGCACCACGAGGAAAAAGTTCGTCAGCGTGAAGCTTCCAGGGAAAGCTTTGTTCCCTATAGGGATGAGGCGGCAGACCGTGTTTTAGCCGCCATGCTGACATATCCGAACCCCGTTCTATTTTCTCCGCAAAATACGGAGTCCAGAGAGTCTATGCTTCAGGCATGGGGCGGTGAAATTGGAGACTGTTTCATATTGGATCAGTTTTATACCTTCATGGAAGCAGAAATTGCTGACAGGTATATGAAGCTCTGTAATGAAACAGGGACTAGAATGGAACTGATCGGACTGGAGTATAACGGAAATGAAATTACTGCGATGGTGCAGATCAATGCAAAAGATCCTGTTCGGGCGGTATTTACCGCAGAATTTACAGAGGATAATCTTCTGCAGAATTTGACGGTAAAGGATGACAAGCTTCTGATTGAGGCTATCTCTTAAATGTCTTTGAGCTTGTGAAGGGGGATAATATGGATAAGCTAAAACTGTTTTTTTCATTTGTTGGGATGATTTTGGGGATTTTGGCGCTGACGAAGACTCTTTCCTATGATATTACAATGCCCATAATGAATGTGTGTTTGGGGATGGTCTGCTTATGCAGTGGTGTGATAAATGTAAGAACCGGAAAAAAGAACAGTGCTTTCTTTGATTTTCTATTAGGAACGCTGTTTTTACTGCTTGTAATTGTATGTTTGTGGCTCGGATTGTAAATGATGGGGGGATAGGGGAATGAAACACAGTGTGCAATTTCCAATAAAAGTGAATCCGGGAAAAAGTATAGGTAAACTTCAGCTGGGTATGACTCCCGAAGAAATTCTGCGTGCAATCCATGAAATGCGCATGGATTGGGGTGATTTAAATAAGTCTGACGTGGAGATTTTGAAAGATATGGAGTTTGATGGACTTCTGTGTGTGCGGTACATGTGCTGCACTGACGGCTGCATTCCATTCTTTTTCATAGTCACATTCCGGGATGGTACAGCTGTCGAAATCGGTATAAACCGAGACGTAGATCCGTACCAGCCGGTCGTATATCCTGTAAGAGATATGCAGCATTTGCCTCTGTTTCAATTACCGGCAGATTTGCTTGTTACATACTTGAAAACCTTTGGTCAGTGTGTTGCAGATAATGATGATGAGCTGCTGGCCAATGAATATGTTTTCCCTGAACTGGGGCTGACGCTTTGGAGAGAAAATGCGTTCCATTCCAAGCTGCTTTTGAACCGGGAGTACATGGAAATGATGGGGGATATGGTTACAGAAGAGTTTGGGAATGTGTTCTTTGAGATTGTGAAAGTAAGTATGTGAAATATGGGGTGCGTGTTATGAAGGAATTTACATACCGTGGACATAAATGCTGTTACAATGAATTCAGAACAGAAGGTGATTTGCAGCCCATGATTCTGATACCGGATGATGGGTATCCGGGGAATACGGTACAGACTTTTATAGGCTATATGCCTTCAGGGTATAAGATTGTTCTGATTGATTTTCTGGGCTGCGGGCAGTCGGATAAGCCGCAGGGATTCGTATCTGACCGGTGGCAGGATCAGGCTATGCAGCTGAAGGAGCTTTTCTATGCAGCCGGATATGAACAGGCTATACTCATTGGTTTCGGCAAAGGGGGCTGCCGTACCGCAGAAGCTTTTCTGGCAGAAATGCCGGACCTTGTGGAGCGTGTGTTTTTCATCGCAAAATCTTATGTCCCGTATTCTCTTTCGGACGAACTGCTTCCTAAGGTCATGACTCTGCCGAACTCTATGCGTCATTCCAGTGAGGACAACTGGAGAAATCTGGCGTTTGCATGCCGGCAGATATTGGAGGGTGATGAGACACGATGTCCGTTCTGCGGCGGTATCATGCTTCGGGGTATCATTAACGGGGCACGAGATATTGCAAGGTGGACCATAGACGATGGACTGGCAGGCATAGTGCCTGATCGGGGGGAATTTTATCTTCGCAACCTTCAGCCGAAAGGCTTCTTTGGCAAATTTAAGGAGATTGGTAACGCAGAAACCAGTAAGAAAACCGCCTATGTTTGCTATGCTTGTGGTAAACTTACTGCAGACATAAGCAATTTGATTTAAAGAGGGGAAATGGATTAAGAGGATATTTGAAATGACGATTTACGAAAAGTTCTGTCAGCTTGATATCGACAGCAGACTGATTGGTCTGGGAAAAAGCGGTGATACGCATGTGGAATATTTCTGCACGCCGGTAGATGCAAGGATTATTGGCTGGGAAAACAGCATCCATTACTGCTTTATTAAAGGCAGCAGAGATATGGTATTCGCGGTGAATCCGGAGCCTGCAGTGGAGCAGTACGTGTATCCTCTTGCCATGAATTTCAGGGATTTTCTGAGTCTGATTTTAAGCTGCGGATGCACAACGGCCATTGAACAGATTATCGGATGGAGCAGACAGCAGTTTGAAGATTTTGTTATCAGTGAATATAACGAAAAGGTACCTGGTCAGCAGGAAGTTCTGGACACCATTGCCCGCGAACTTAAAATTAAACCAATGGAGGATCCTTATTCCTATGTAAAAAACGTTCAGCAGCAGTTTCTTCAGTATCCTGCAAAGATTCGGTATTCCAATGAATATTACGATACTCTGGGCCTTGAACGTCCTGACGGCAGTGAAAATGAAATGAAAATGCTGGAATTCGCTCCGGTTCAGTTTACCTTCGTTAAGAAGGATAATAAAAATTGACAAAATACTATAAATACTTTATCATGATAAAAAGGGTTATTGGGGAATGTGCCTGCGGGTGCAGGATATAAGGAGATTATTTTTGGGAAATGCCCCGCAGAGGACTGTGCTTTATGTAGCATGATTTTCTGCGGGTTTTTTATTTACAGAAATACATAAGGGACAGAACTATGATTAAAGTAACATTGATTGTAAAACGTCATGAAGACAGGTTTGAAACAGAACTGAGCTTTGATTCTTCTGAAAGTAAAGTGGAATATGTGCAGGCTCTGGCTGAGTTTCTGAAAAAGAAAGTCTATGAAGAAAGCGGGCATGCATCACGGTACCGGGAGCATACCATTGAAAAGAACGGCATACTGTCCTATACCGTAAGAATGGACTTCCATACGCGACGTGATATTGCGGATGCACTTCGGACACAGGATGTGGGAAAGCTGAGCAAATATTATCATGAGTTTGAGAAGGCCGCTCACGACTATCTGCAGGTGAAATTTGCAGATGGAAGGGCCGAGTGCGAAGAAGACATCCGGTTGATAGAACCACAGAAAATACCGCTGTTCCGATCCAGAAAGATTACAGGTTTTGTATGGGCTCTGGTAATTTTTGTTCTGAATCTTGCAGAGCATTTTATGGATTATGATTTAAAACCGTGGCATATTTTTGCTCTGGCGTGCGGGACTGCAGCCATTATGGAGCTGATTGAATTTATCTTCAGCTGGCCGGGCGGGATTTTTGTAAAGGAAAAAATCCGACCATAAGGATGAAATTTGTACGAAGGGGAACTGGATTATGAAGAGCAAAGGGGTAAAAGCTGCGTTGTTTTCAGCTGTTGCAGTGATAATAATAATGCTTGCGGTTAATTTTACAGTACCGGAGAAACTGATTCATCTGCGTGTAGATAATGTGACACCAGAGCGGGTTGAATATACGGTAATTAGCTGGTCGGTACGACCTTTTATAACCGGATTTTCAGATGAAGACGTGTTTGTTTTCCGTCAATCCGGCGATAGTTGGGAGCCATTGCCATCCAATCCGGTGTTCCATCACGATATTGCAGTTATAAACCGGCCATTTTGCCGGTTCAGCTATAAATATGATCTGGATGAACCGCTGGAGCCGGGAGTGTATAAGATGAGATTTGAATATTATATGAAGGGCAGTAAGACAGCGGAGTGTGTGTTTGAAGTGGGGGAATGACTGTTATGAACGAAAAGATATTATTCTGTATAATTGGCATTTTGGCTCTTGGATTCTGTATTTTTACAACTTTTGATACGATTCGCTTAAAAATGGAACATAAGGTGAGAGGAGCAGTGAGCATTCTGTTCTGTATCGCCGGGATTCTGTTATTAAGTGTGTTTTTAATTGGGGAACTTATATAACATTATGAAAGGGGATAAAAATGAAAGACTGGATGAAGAGAATATTCGTGGCAGGACTCTGTATTATGCTGGTTGTGAGTCTGGTACGGATTCAGAATCTGAAAGAGGAGTTGGAAAGGGAAACTGGCTATCTGCAGAGCCGGGTTCAATCACTGGAAAGCCAGATTAACAGCATCTACCGGGAGGTAGATGAAATGCTGGAAAAGGAGACAAGTCTGCTTACCTTCGAGGAATGGAAGATCACTTCTATGGATGTGGAGGCAGAAACGGCCAATATTGAGGTTACAATTACACCGAAAGAATATCAGGAAGGCATGACGGAGGCTGTTTTGCAGGTTGGAAACGAGGAGTATCCGATGACCCTGAAAGACGGAAGCTTCCGGGCTGAAGTGGAAACGGCACTTTTTGATAACTGTCAGATCGAGGCAGTGGTGATGAGGGATGGCAGTCAGGTGAGAACGGAACATTTGGACTGGAGCATTCATCCGCGGTATGATATGCTCCCGGATGTGTATGCCCATCTAAATGGCAAATGGTCTTTCGGTCCGCGGGGAAAGGATTACTCTACTGCAGAGTGTGATGGAACCGTTCAAATTAACATTGACAGCAAGGGTGACATGGCTGAAATCAAGTCTGTTCATCTGCTCGAAGTTCTGGATGGGGAAGTTCAGGAAAGAACTGAGATTTCGGCAGATGAAAACGGAATGTATACAGCTGAATGCAAGGAAAAATATGAGTTGCCGTTTGGAGCACGTTTTGAGCTTGTGGCAGAGGTTGTAGACCAATATGGCC
>JAFYKS010000321.1 GCA_017537495.1 Bacillota bacterium
CTATTGGGCGTACGAAAATTATGAAGACTATGCGGCGGATTATGACGCATATTATGCATACCTTAGCAAAGGGTTGCCGATTTTGATGTATCATAATGTATACGATCCGGAAAATCCTCCTGCAAATCTGCATAATAACTACATTTCTACCGTAGATTTAGAAGCACATCTTCAGTACCTGAAAGATGAGAATTATTACTTCCCAACCTGGAAAGAAGTCAGAGACTTTGTAGATATGAAAATTGATTTACCGGAAAAGTCCATCGTAATCTGCTTTGATGATGCAAGTGACGGCTTTATTGAAAACGGTATTCCTTTGATTGAAAAAATGCAGGTCCCGGTAACGTCTTTTGTCATCGGGGTTACCAAAGGAGAACGCATGGTGGAACTGGCAAAGGATTTGAAATACGTTACGCTACAGTCTCACTCTTATGATATGCACCGAGGGGGCGGTAAGATTGGCCACGGAGGTGTATTTACAGCGCTCAGCTACGAAGATGGACTGGCTGACTTGAAGTATTCTATAGAACTTTTAGGAAATGGAGACGCTTTTGCCTATCCATTTGGCGATTATACGCCTTTGTGCAGACAGGTTGCAGAAGATGCAGGCTTTTATGCGGCAGTTACAACTGTAGAAGGCAAGGCTTATCCGGGAGATGATCCTTACTTATTAAGCCGTGTGAGAATTAATTTAGGTAATGATTTAGATACTTTTATTGGTCTTATTGACTAGTATCAAACAAAAAGTTTTATATTCTGAAAAAGAATTTGACACGACCTTTCTGAAGGCATAGAATATAATGAGAGCAATATTGGAGATGGAGAAATTTCATGGAAAAAACATTAAAGAAACTGCTGGAAAACAAGAAAAATTTCGTCTTTGTCGGGGAAGCCGGCTGCGGAAAGAGTGAGATTGCCCTGAATTTTGCAATGGGCATGAGAAAGCTGACCGACAAGCCGATTCACTTCTTTGATATGGACCAGACAAAGCCTTTGTTTCGTTCCAGAGATGTAAGAGAACGCCTGGAAGCAGAAGGTATTGCCTTTCATTACGAAGAGCAGCTCTTTGATGCGCCGACTACAGTTGGCGGCGTCCGTGTAAAGCTGGCTGACCCTGAGTCTATCGTTATCATGGACGTAGGGGGAGACCATGTAGGTGCCAGACTGATCGGGTCTTTTGAGAAAAACCTGAATCATAAAAACACCCAGAATTTCTTCGTGATTAATGCTTACAGACCTTGGTCCAGGGACCTGATTTCCATCGACGGCACAATGGCCCGCGTGCTTGGTATGGCCCGCATCGAGCTGGAGAACGTGTCCATCATGAGTAATCCAAACCTGGGTACTACAACCACAGTAGACGAAGCCGTGGAGGGTACGAAGAAACTGGAGGACATGATTGGAGAATTCCTGCCAATCGACTATATGTGCGCGCTGGAACGTCTTTGTCCGGACATTGAGGGAAAAGTGAATATGCCGCTGCTGCCGGTTGAGCTGTTCTTAACCTACGAGTGGGATGTTCCAAATCTTTAGTCAAGAAACCTGTCAGATTCGGTGGGCAGGATGATTGATAGTGACGCGGCAATCGATTGCTGCGAATGTTTACACCAATTAGGAGGTAATCAATATGGCAAAAGGAAAAGTTGAAATTAGAGTAGACTCCTGCAAGAGCTGCGGCTACTGCGTGAAGTTCTGCCCTAAGAATGTACTCGCAATTGGCGAAAAAGTTAACTCTAACGGTTATCAGTACGCTGTAATGGCAAACCCAGATGACTGCATCGGCTGTGCAGCATGCGGTGTTGTTTGTCCAGATGCGGCAATCGAAGTATACAGGGAGGTGTAGAGATGGCAAGAGTATTTATGAAAGGCTGTGAAGCTATTGCCGAAGCGGCTACAAGAGCTGGCTGCAGATTTTTCGCAGGTTACCCAATTACACCACAGAACGAAATTCCTGAATACTTCGCAAGAAGAATGCCGGAAGTAGACGGTGTATTTGTACAGGGTGAATCTGAAGTTGCATCCGTAAACATGTTATACGGTGCAGTACAGACAGGAACAAGATCCATGTCTTCTTCCTCCTCCACAGGTATCTCCCTATACAGTGAAGGTATTTCCTATTGCGCATCCGCAAGACTGCCTATCGTTTATGTAAACGTAGGAAGAGGCGGCCCTGGTATCGGCGCAATCAAACCTGCACAGCAGGACTATAAGCAGGCAACAAAGGCTTCCGGTAACGGTGGTTTTGAAATGATTGTTCTGTCTCCTTCCACAGTACAGGAAGCAGTTGACATGACTTATGAAGCATTCGACTTAGCAGAAAGAGACATGAACCCTGTATTAATCTTAACAGACGGCGTAATCGGTACTATGATGGAACCGGTAGAACTGCCTCCAATGAAGACTCCGGAAGAAGTGGCTGCACTGAAAGAAGCAAGAAGAGCTGTTTCTGCAGTAGGTCATAATCCTGAAGAACAGGTTAGAATCCTGCCAGGCGGCGTAGGCGGCAGCTTTGAACCTGTAAACATTGCAGCTGCAGAATTATACAAGTCCTGGACTGAAAAGGACGTAAGAGTAGAAGAATTCATGACAGAAGATGCTGAAATCATCTTAACTGCTTATGGTATTTCCGCTCGTATTGCAAAAGTTGTTGTAAAGGAATTAAGAGAAGAAGGCATCAAGGCTGGTTTAATCAGACCTATCGCACTGCACCCATTCCCTTACAAGACTTATGAAAATATCGACTTTGATCGCGTGAAAGGTATCCTGGACGTAGAAATGTCCATCCCTGCACAGATGGTATGGGACGTAGAACACGCAGTACAGGGCAGATGCCCAATCAAAGAATGTCTGAGATCCGGCGGCGAAATCATGACAAAGGAAAAAGTACTGAACGCAGCTCGTGAACTGGCGAAGGAGGTATTATAATGGCAATGGAAAAAGTATATAAGAGAACCATTGGCGTTAAGCCAAATGCAGTATCTGGATTCTGTCCAGGTTGTATGCACGGCACCATTCACAAGCTGATTGGTGAAGTTGTAGAAGAATTAGGCATGCTGGACAAATTAGTTCGTTGTGAAGGCGTAGGCTGCTGTGGTCTGGGTCAGTTATATGTATCCCACGACCTGAACATCTCCGCACACGGCAGAGCATGTGCAGTTGCAACCGGTCTGAAGAGAGCAAATCCAGAATCTTTAGTTTATACATATCAGGGCGACGGTGACTTAGCTTCCATCGGTTTAGGTGAAACAGTTTCCGCTGCAAACAGAGGTGAAAACTTTACTGTTATCTTCGTAAACAACGGTATTTACGGTATGACAGGCGGTCAGATGGCACCTACTACATTAATAGGCATGAAGGCTTCCACCGCTCCTAAGGGCAGAGATCCAAAGGAACACGGCTATCCAATCCACATGTGCGAAGTATTAAGCCAGCTGACAGCACCTTACTATCTGGAAAGAACATCCTGCAACACACCAGCGAACGTTCGTAAGACAAAGGCTGCAATCAAGAAGGCATTCCAGAACCAGATTGACGGTAAGGGCTTCTCCATGGTAGAAATCGTTACAACATGTCCTACTAACTGGGGTATGAACGAATTAAAGGCATTAGACTTCTTAGAAGAAAAGATGCTGGCTGAATACCCACTGGGCGTTTATAGAGATAAATCTAAGGAGGAATAGAGCATGGAAAGAAATTTAATTGTTGCCGGTTTCGGCGGACAGGGTGTCATGATGCTGGGTACACTTCTGGCACAGGCAA
>JAFYKS010000322.1 GCA_017537495.1 Bacillota bacterium
ACAGATTGTCCATGTTATCGTGTCCTTTCAGTTTTATTATGACACAGGGACTGGAAAGTATTCCTTGTATAAGGGCAGGTTCGGCAAACATCTTCAGAACAGGAAAATACAATAAAAAAACAATTCTTGTCTGCATTTGCGGTTTACCGATGGAAAGCTTGAAAACCACTGACTGCAAGGCTCTGCGGCTTTTGCATGTACTCAAAAAAATGCACTGAATTTGAAAAATATCGTTTGACTATAAGGTGTATGCGGGTATATTATAAGTACATAAAGTATACATTATACATCCAAATACATCAGGAAGGGATTGATGTAGTTTTTGGGCTGTAAATGTTCTTAATTGTTAATTATTATTGTTATATGTTTCCTGCCATATAAGGCAGGGACGGCAATGAGGGAGGTAAACAAATTATGAGAAAAGAATGGGAAGGTTTCGTGCCAGGAAGATGGACAGAACAGATCGACGTAGAAGAGTTTATTAACTTAAACTACCATCCGTACGACGGTGATGACAGCTTCCTGGCAGGACCTACAGAAAGAACCAAGGAATGTTATGCAAGAGTACAGGAACTGCTGGTAGAAGAAAGAAAGGCTGGCGGTACTCTGAAGGTAGATGCAAGCAGAATCATGAGAGTTAACGCTTTCGGTCCTGGTTACATCGTTCCTGGTAAGGACGTAATCGTTGGTCTGCAGACTGACGAACCTCTGAAGAGAGGTATCTGCCCATTCGGCGGTATCAAGATGGTAAGAGAACAGGTTGCTGAATACGGCGCTAAGATGCCTGAAGAAATCGACAGAATGTTCGACTACATCACTACCCACAATGACGGTGTATTCAGAGCATACTCCAAGGAAATGAAGCAGGTTAGACACCTGGGTTACATCACTGGTTTACCTGATGCTTACGGCAGAGGCAGAATCATCGGTGACTACAGAAGAGCAGCTCTGTACGGTATTGATTACCTGATCGAAGAAAAGAAGAAGGATCACGAAATGATCGCTTCCAGACACGTAATGAACGAAGAAAACATCAGAACCGCTGAAGAAGTATTCAGACAGATCGTTTCCCTGAAGGAAATCAAGAAGATGGCTGAATCTTACGGTTATGACATCTCCGGTCCTGCTAAGGACGTTAAGGAAGCAATCCAGTGGACTTACTTCGCATACCTGGCTGGTATCAAGGAAGAAAACGGTGCTGCAATGTCCATGGGTAGAACTTCTACTTTCATCGACATCTATGCTGAAAGAGACCTGGCTAACGGCGTTTACACTGAAGAAGAAATTCAGGAATTCGTTGATGACTTCATCCTGAAGCAGAGAGTTGCTAGACACCTGAGAACAAATGAATACAACGAACTGTTCGGTGGCGACCCAATGTGGATCACCGAAGGTATCGCTGGTATGGGTATGGACGGCAGACATAAGGTTACTAAGAACTCCTACAGAGTACTGAATACTCTGTACAACCTGGGACCTGCTCCAGAACCAAACCTGACAGTACTGTGGTCTAAGGACCTGCCAGAACCATTCAAGAAGTTCTGTGCTCAGGTTTCCATCGACACTGACTCCATCCAGTACGAAAACGACGACAAGATGAGACCTTCCTACGGTGAAGACTACTCCATCGCTTGCTGCGTATCCGCTATCCAGATGGGTCAGCAGATGCAGTTCTTCGGTGCTAGATGTAACCTGGCTAAGATCCTGCTGCTGGGTCTGAACGGTGGTATCGACGAAAGAACAGGCGAACACGTTGGTCCTCAGATGGAACAGGTTGGCGACGGTCCTATCGAATACGAAGATGCTTGGAAGAGATTCAACATCTATCTGGAATGGCTGTGCGAACTGTATGTAAACATCATGAACATCATTCACTTCATGCATGACAAGTACGACTTCGAATCCGCTCAGATGGCATTCCTGAACTCCGAAGTTAAGAGACTGATGGCATTCGGTGTAGCTGGTCTGTCCGTAGCAGCTGACTCCCTGTCCGCTATCAAGTACGCTAAGGTATATCCAATCAGAGACGAAAACGGTGTAATCGTTGACTACAGAACTGAAGGCGATTTCCCTAAGTATGGTAACGACGATGACAGAGTAGACGATATTGCAGTTGCTATCACAGAAAGAACTATCGAAGAACTGAGAAAGCACCCTACTTACAGAAACTCTGTACATACCCTGTCCATCCTGACCATCACTTCCAACGTAATGTATGGTAAGAAGACTGGTAACACTCCTGACGGCAGAAGAGCTGGTACTCCATTTGCTCCTGGTGCTAACCCAATGCACGAAAGAGACAGCCATGGTGCAGTAGCTTCCCTGAACTCCGTTTCCAAGGTTGACTGGGAAACTTGTCAGGACGGCGTTTCCAACACCTTCTCCATCACTCCAGAAGCTCTGGGTAAGGAAAGAGAAGAAAGAATCGAAACTCTGGTTGGCCTGCTGAACGGTTACTTCGACAGAGGTGCACACCACCTGAACGTAAACGTTCTGAACAGAAGCCTGCTGGAAGATGCATATGAAAACCCTGAAAAGTATCCATCCCTGACTGTAAGAGTATCCGGATACGCAGTAAGATTCAATGCTCTGTCCAAGAACCACCAGAAGGAAGTTATCGCAAGAACATTCCACCAGAGCAAGTAATTAAAAACGTTTTATTAAGAAATCCGATTCCTTGATAAAATATAAAAATGACTAACTGTATGAGGTGCCTGTGTATGCGGGCACCTTATATAGTATTTAGAGAAGGAGAACGCACAGAGATGAAAGGAAGACTGCATTCCATAGAAACTTTCGGTGCTGTAGATGGTCCGGGAATCCGTACGGTATTTTTCATGCAGGGATGCCCTGCACGCTGTCTGTATTGTCATAATCCGGACTCCTGGAAATGTGACGGCGGCCGCGAAACGGATCTGGAAGAAATCCTTTACCGTGCTGAACGAGGCAGACCGTATTATGGGGATAAAGGTGGGGTAACCTTTTCCGGCGGCGAGCCATTAATGCAGGGCCAGTTCCTCGTTGAGGCAATGGCTGCGTTAAAAGAAAGGGGAATCCAGAGTGCGCTGGACATCAGCGGTACCTATGTGGACGAGTATACTCGTGATGCACTGGCTGCCTGTGATCTGGTGCTGCTGGACATCAAACACCCGGATCCGGAACGTTTTGAAATTATTACAGGCTGCAAGCAGGATACTCTGTTTGAAGTTATTGATATGATGAACGAACTGGAAAAACCATGCTGGATTCGCCACGTGGTTGTTCCGGACATTAATGATACCGAAGAAGATATCGAAGCGTTGAATCAGTTTATGAGCAAAATCCGCAATATCCAGAAGGTCGAACTGCTGGCTTATCACACTATGGCTGTGAATAAGTATGGCAAGCTGGGTATCGTCTATCGTCTGAAAGGCGTACCGCCGATGGATAAGGGAAGACTGGATGAGCTGAAAAAGCTGGTCAGAGTGCCTGAAAAATAATTTATATGCATATGAAAAGAGGTGGACGTAATGTCCACCTCTTTTCGATTGTTTTACCTTACTTATACTATATTTTGTTTTTTAAGAGAATATATATTTCGCAGCGAAGGTTGGAATTAAGCTTCCATCATCTTCAGAGCTGCCTGCTTTTCTTCTTCTCTTGTTTCCAGAATTCTCTGGTATTCTTCTTCGGTCATCTTTTCCATTGTGAATCCGGTGAAGCCCCACAGGATGGATACCAGTGGATTCAGCCAGTTCAGGATTGCGTATGGAGCATAGCCGCCTGCACCCCACTGAGGCTGACCCAGGAAGGAGCTCATTGTAGCACCACAGGTGTTCCAAGGAACGAAGTTAGAAGTAATTGTACCGGAGTCTTCCAGACATCTGGACAGGTTCTTGCCCTTCAGTCTTCTGTCTTCGAATGCTTCCTTATACATTCTGCCCGGCAGAATGATAGCCAGATACTGGTCGCAGCAGATGATATTTACGAAGATACAGGAGAAGATGGTAATGGTTACCAGACCGCCAGTACCCTTAGCCAGCTTCAGCAGTGCACCTGCCAGAGTAGCCATCATACCAGTACAGTCAACGATACCACCGAATACCATTGCACACATGATCAGAGAGATGGTCCAGAACATACCCTGCATACCGGAGGAAGACAGCAGACCTGCCAGTTCGCCCAGAACCGGATCATCAGGAGCAGCTACTTCAGAACCGTAGTTCAGAATACCCATCCAGGTTGTTGGATCGATACCCTGCATTGCCATAAATGGCAGACCCAGTAATACGCCGCCGATCAGAGATGGCAGTGCAGGCAGCTTCAGTGCTACTGCAGCGATTACGAATACTGGAGGCAGCAGATAGATAACACCTACCTGGAAGTTATCTGTGATGAATCCCAGGATATCGTCTACTACAGCCAGGTCTGCACCTGCAGCATCCTTGGCATGGGAGAAGCCCATTACCAGATATGCAATCAGAGCAACAACCAGGGAAGGACCAGTTGTATAAATCATGTGTTTGATGTGATCAAACAGATTGGAACCAGCTACAGCTGGAGCCAGGTTAGTTGTGTCAGACAGTGGAGACATCTTGTCACCGAAGTATGCACCGGATACTACAGCACCTGCAGTCATAGCAGGGTTGAAGCCTAAAGCGGTACCTACACCAATCAGTGCTACGCCCATGGAACCTGCTGTGGACCAGGAAGAACCGGTCGCCAGAGATACGATGGAGCAGAGCAGACATGCGGTGAACAGGAAGATGGATGGAGCGATGATCTTAATACCGAAGTACATCATGGAAGGTACTACACCACCAGCTACCCAGGAACCCAGCATCAGACCTACAACCGCCAGAATCAGCATAGCCTGCATGGATCTGTTGATAGCAGCCAGAATACCCTGTTCCAGGTAGTTCCATTTCCATCCGTTTAATACGGCGATAACAGCAGCGAATGCACCTGCCAGAATCAGTGCGATGTGACCTTCTTCGTCACCAGCAACGATGATTTCCCAAATCAGTAATAATAACATTACTACGATTACGAGAAGACACTGCCACATAGGAATCTTCTTACCCATAAAAAAGTCCTCCTTACATATAAAGTTTGTAAAAGTATATTTGCAATCCGTCATTATTTAGTGCGGCTTACAAGGAGGATTATAGCCGCTTTTGCCCCTTTTTCACAATTACCCGGGGGTATAAACTTGTCTAAACTTTAGTTTATTTGTCGAATTTTGCCGCCAATACACCCTTTTTATAAATATGGACATGGAAAAACCCGGGTCCGTAAGACCCGGGTTTTTCCTTCACACATTTCACTTATCTGAATATATTGAGAAAGAATGGATTATGCTTCCAGAGCCTTCAGAGCAGCCTGCTTTTCAGCTTCTCTGTCTTCCAGAACTCTCTGATATTCTTCTTCAGTCATCTTTTCCATGGAGATGCCGGTAAAACCGTAGAAGATGGAAACCAGAGGATTCAGCCAGCACAGGATTGCATATGGTGCATAACCACCCACACCCCACTGAGGCTGACCCAGGAAGGAACTCATGGTAGCACCGC
Organism: Bacillota bacterium; assembly: GCA_017537495.1. GTDB lineage: Bacteria > Bacillota > Clostridia > Peptostreptococcales > Anaerovoracaceae > RGIG7179. The sequence continues at coordinate 5,550 of JAFYKS010000322.1, forward strand.
AGGTGTTCCAAGGTACCAGGTTGGAAGTTACAGTACCTGCGTCTTCCAGACATCTGGACAGGTTCTTTGGCTTCAGTCTCATATCTTCGAATGCTTCCTTATACATTCTGCCTGGCAGAATGATGGCCAGATACTGGTCGCAGCAAACGATGTTTACGAAGACACAGGAGAAGATAGTTACAGCAACCAGGCCGCCTGTGCCCTTTGCCACCTTCAGCAGTGCGTCTGCGATAGTACCCATGATACCGGTACAGTCAACAATACCGCCGAATACCATAGCTGAAATGATCAGGGAGATAGTCCACATCATGGACTGCATACCACCGATAGACAGCAGGTACGCTACGTCTGCATTGGCATTATTGGATTCGTAACCATAGTTCAGGATGTACATCCACTTATCTGCCGGAATCACACCCTGCAGTGCGATACATCCAACCCCCAGGAACACACCGCCCATGAGTGACGGCAGAGCTGGCAGCTTCAGCGCTACGCAGGCGATAACGAAGATTGGTGGAATCAGATAAATCACACCTACATCGAATTCAGATGCAATGCCAGCCATCAGTTCCTCTACATATGTCATATCTGCTTCGCCGCTGTGATTGAGGCCCAGAATCAGATATGCTGCCAGAGCAATCAGCAGAGATGGTGTTACGGTCCAGATCATATGACGGATATGATCAAATAAGGTAGACCCTGCAATAGCCGGAGCCAGGTTTGTGGTATCGGACAGAGGGGACATTTTGTCACCGAAATATGCACCGGATACGATAGCACCTGCTGTCATGGCCGGATCGATACCAAGGCCCATACCTACACCTACCAGTGCCACACCGATTGTGCCGGCGGTGGACCAGGAAGAGCCGGTTGCCAGAGATACGATACAGCAGAGCAGACA
>JAFYKS010000323.1 GCA_017537495.1 Bacillota bacterium
CCACATGGGCTATCTTCTGCGGCCGAATTCTGGAAACCACAGGATGGGCTCCTGCAGGCGAAGGCATGCAGTATTTTATCAAAACAATTCCGTATAACTTCTACGGGTGGATTGCGGCAATCATAGTTCCGCTGATTATTCTCGGTGTGATTCCGATTTTCGGACCAATGAAGGAAGCGTACCACAGAGTGGCACAGGGTGGCCCTCTGGCACCTCCGGGATCTGAAAAGATGGATATCCGCGGCGGCAAGGACAGCGTGGTTCCGACCAATCCTAAGGTTATGAATATTTTCCTGCCGATTGGTGTTCTGATTGCATCTACCGTTCTTATGGACTGCGACATGCAGAAGGGTGTATTCACCACACTGATCTTCATGTTTGTATTCTATATGTGGCAGGGACTGATGACAGAAGAAGAATTCTTCGATCTGGTTCTGGAAGGCATTAAAAACATGCTGATGCCGATTATGCTGATGATTCTGGCATTCCTGTTCAAGGAAGTAAATGAACAGATTCACTTCACCTATTATGTTATCAATGCAGTGGCAAACTTTGCGACTCCGCAGCTGCTGCCGCTGATTGTATTCATTGCACTGTCGATTACAGAGTTTATCACCGGTACCAACTGGGGTATGTACATCATTGCACTGCCAATCGTAGTACCGCTGGCACAGGAACTGGGCTGTGATGTAACTCTGGCAGTATCTGCTGTACTCAGTGCGGGTGTATTCGGCTCCCATGTATGCTTCTATTCCGATGCAACGGTAATTACTTCTGCAGCCTGCGGCTGCAACAACTTCGACCATGCTACCACACAGGCACCGTTTGGTGTTCTGGCAGCAGTGGTTTCCGCAGTGCTGTTCCTGGCATTCGGTTTTATCATTAACTAAGGGATTAAAAACAGAACTTCGGCGTGAGTACGGACTATGTTGGATAATCAAAGTTTTTTAGGGATAATCGTTAGGAACTGAATTGTAGAGAATCAAAGAGGGACTTCATGTTTAAATGGAGTCCCTTTTAAAATTTCATTTAACGGTCGGGACTTTTAAATCACTGGGAAGTTTATAGGACACCCCTTATGTAATAATGATACCATCAGAAGGAGCCGCAGGCTCCGGTATCAGAAAGAGGAGGTGCACCATGGAATATATCGTTTTAAATCTTGAAGGAAACCGCATGAACGGAAAGGTAACACAGATCGGGGCGGCCCGTGTGGATGAGAAGCTGGATGTGCTGGATACATTCCAGATGAAGCAGGAGCAGGCAGATCCGATGGATATGATCGACGCCATGGAAAAGTTCCGCCTCTGGTGCGGGGATGCGCCGCTGGTAACCTGGGGACAGGATGATATCTGGCTGCTGGAATACATCATCTCCGAGAATGGACTGAATCTGGACTGGATGCCTGAGATTTTCGACGGCCGCGAGATTTTCGAGGATCAGGTAAGTGGTCACCGTCAGGCTGATCTGAACTATGCAATGATGGTGCTGGGCATGAAGCCTCGTGCAGTAAAGAGTTCACTGACCCGCTCCCTGTACATGGTGAAGGTCCTGCAGAACTTAAGCTTCACACGTGGTATCGAATCTCAGCGGTGGGGCGGCTGTAATGAAATATGTGGTTACGGATATGAGCTGGCTTAGGCCGGCTCTTTTTTCTTGGTGATTTTTCCTGCAGAATTTGCTATAATACCCTTAGAAAGCAGGTGAATTACCATGAGAAAAGATACATTTACGTTTACCGGCGCAGGCGGCTGCGAGCTGCACGCATCGGTCTGGATGCCGGAGCAGGAGCCGAAGAAGGTTCTGCAGGTGATACACGGCATGACCGAGCATATGGGACGGTATGAAAAACTGGCTGAGACTCTCACAGAAGAGGGAATCGTGGTGGCAGGTTTTGACCTGCGGGGCCATGGACTGAACCCGGGTAATCCGGAGATTGCAGCCTTTGCGGAGGGCGATGCAGAGCGTTCCATGGAGGACATTCACCAGTTCCGCCAGCTGCTGTCCGAACGTTTTGGAGGACTTCCTCATACCATGCTGGGATTTTCTCTTGGGGCATTTCTGCTGAGAGCTTATCTGGAAAAGCACAGTGAAGGATTGGCGGGAGTCATTATCATGGGTACCGGCTGGCAGCCTTCCATGGTACTGAGCGGTGTGATGACAGTGGTGAAAACCCAGGTGAAAAAAGCAGTATTCGAAGGCACCACTCCGCTGGTAAAGAAGCTTTCCTTTGAAACATATAATCAGAAGTTTGCGCCGAACCGTACAGAAGCCGACTGGCTTTGCGCAGATGAGGTGCAGTTGGATGCCTATCTGGCAGATCCGCTGACCCGTCAAAACATTTCCGCAGGGCTTTTCCTGCAGCTTCTGGGGCTGATGAAGTCAACCGGTGCAGCTGATGCATACAAGGGATGGCAGAAGAACCTGCCTGTACTGCTCCTGTCCGGACAGGAAGATCCGGTGGGAGATTTCGGCAAAGGCCCGCTGCAGGTGGAAAAGATGATGAAAAAGGCAGGAATGACTTCTGTGGAAACAGAGTTTTATCTGGGCGGCCGGCAAGACATTCTTCATGAGGAAGTTTCCGGCACAGCCGAAGAAGTACGGAATAGAATTTGCCAGTGGATGAGGTAACTATATGGAAAAAATAATCGACTACTTAAAGAAAGAATATGATAAGCTGGATACTTCCATCTTTGAACTGTCCGACGCTCTCATGGGCGCTGCAGGCCGCAGCCGCGATACAGCCTCTGAACTTGGCAAAATTGATGCTGCCGCAGGTGATATGAGTAAGACGTTAAATGACACCCTGGCGGAAACCATGGAACTGATCGACAAGATGACAAAGTCCGGACTGGGCAGTTTCGAGGGGCTTGGAGATTTTGCAGGTGGTGCAGCAGCACCGAGCCTGGTAGATATGATGGACGCTGCGGGCAAGACTGCAGACGTGAAGAACGAAGATATGAAGACTGCTGAAGTGAAAGAAGAAGCCAAGGCTGAAGAAACGAAGACAGCTAATGCAGAAGCCAATGCTGAGCAGGAGCCGGAACCGACTCTGGAGGAACTGCTGGCGGAAATGGATGAGCTGGTGGGCCTGGAAGCGGTGAAGAAAGATATCCGCACCATGATGAACTTCATCCGCGTGTGCAAGCTTCGTACAGAGCGTGGCATGAAGGCGCCGGATCTTTCTTACCACATGGTATTCTCCGGCAATCCGGGTACCGGCAAAACCACTATCGCACGTATGCTGGCGCAGCTGTATAAGGCCATCGGCGTGCTGAAGGAAGGTCAGCTGGTGGAAGTGGACAGAAGCGGCCTGATTGCAGGCTATCAGGGCCAGACCGCCATCAAGACTCAGGAAGTGATTCAGTCTGCCATCGGCGGCGTGCTCTTCATCGACGAGGCTTATGCCCTGGTGGAAAGTGACAACGACACTTACGGTAAAGAATGTATCGCAACCATCCTGAAGGCCATGGAAGACCATCGTGATGAACTGATTGTTATTGTGGCTGGTTATGATGACCTGATGGAAAAGTTTATCGATTCCAACCCTGGACTGAAGTCCAGATTCAATAAATACATCCACTTCCCGGATTACACAGGGGAAGAGATGATGGACATTTTCCGGATCCGCTGCAAGAGCAACGGCTACGAAACAGAAGCTGAGGCAGAAGAACTGCTTCTGGCGGTGTTCAATGACATGTACGATACCCGTGATGAAAACTTCGGCAACGGCCGTACCGTCCGCAATATCTTCGAAAAGATTATCAATTGTCAGGCTACCCGTCTGGCTGCTGACATGGATATCACAGACGAAGAACTGCGGCTGCTGACTGTGGCGGATGTAAAGGAAGGTCTGGAAATGACACCGGAAGAGGAGGAAGCATAATGTTTGATCTTTTTATGGGAGGAACTGGGGGACCCTTCGGCATTGGTGGATATGATGAGGGCCCGGATCCTTACGAACTTGTTTTCGAAGAAGAGCCCGATGAACACCGGGATATGCTGATGCGTCTTGCAGCCTGCATGCCTCTGTATAAGTGCGATACCTTCGAGGACACCCTGGAAAATGCCTGCTATGTGTGCAATATAGAAAAGGAGTCATTGTCCGAAGAAGACCTGGATTTTCTTGAGGAAATGTACGAGGAAGAAGAATAGATGTACGAAGCATACCTTCATGAGTCTTCTCTGCCGCCGGAACTGGTCATTAAAAACTTCGTTCCGAATGTGGAGGATGACAATTACGAAAACTACATACTGGAGTTTATCAATGCCTCCCCGTGGTTCATGGAGAAGGTGGGGTATATCCCGTTCTTCCATCCGGTCAGTGAGCATTTCGGTGAGTGTGACTGCATTTCCGGTGATTACGGCATCGATCTCAAGCTGATTCTCAGCAACTCCGAGCTGAAGCGCAAAAGCTGGGAACGGGTACTGTATTATCCGCAGGAGAATGATCAGCTGGACTGGTTCCATGATGATGAAATACGACAGAACTTCGCGACGCGGCTTCATGCTGCACTGCGTATGTTTGACCTGGAGGACCTGAAGGCGCTGGACAGTCTGGGATTTGGCCAGGAGTATTCGGGAATGAAGGATGTGGAGGTCATTAAGCGGGATGTGAAATACTTCCTGAATAACCTGGAAACAGAGAAACATCTGCTTCTGTTCCACGGTTATGAGATGTTTTTCGATGCACCGGACAGTGTGGAGATTACCTTTGAGGAAGGCTTAAAAGAACTGGAAGTGGCCTTTAATTATGATTTTACCAATGCCATGGCCTACCGCAATGAGGTGGTGCCTGGCCTTGAAACCTATATTTCGACAATTTTCGACGAACATTTCGTCCTGCTGCAGTGGCAGGGAGCAGACAATGGATTCCGCTGTGTGGATACGGTGCCTGTGACCGAAAGCCCTGTATTTTTAAAACTGCGTGAGCTAAGTGAGAGGAGATAACCCATGGCAAAATCATCCAACCAGAAACTGAAACTGATGTACCTTGCGAAGATTTTGCAGGAAAAAACAGACGAGGAGCATGGTCTGACCATGCCGGAGCTGATTGAGCAGCTGGCACTCTACGACGTGAAAGCGGAGCGGAAGAGCATCTACGATGACATTGAAGCTTTGCGGGAACAGATGGATATGGATGTGGCCAAGCGGACAGAAGGAGGCAGAACCGAGTATTACCTGGCGAGCCGGGATTTCGAACTGGCGGAACTGAAGCTGCTGGTGGATGCGGTACAGTCCTCCAGGTTTATGACCAAGGAGAAGACGGAGACATTGATTCGGAAGATTGAAGGTCTGACCAGTACACACCAGGCGAAGCAGCTGTCACGTCAGGTCCATGTGGCCAACCGGATTAAAACCATGAATAAGTCCATCTACTACGCGGTGGATGACCTCCATGCGGCTATTTCACAGAACCGGCAGATTTCCTTCCAGTATGTGAAGTGGAATGTGAAGATGGAACGGGAGCCGCAGCATAACGGCAAGGTATATAAAGTGAGCCCGTGGGCTCTCATGTGGGACGATGAGAACTACTATCTGGTGGCTTTTGAGAGTGAATCCAAGAGCATCCGCCACTACCGTGTGGACCGTATGACCGGTCTTCAGCGCCTGGAGGATCTGCGGGAAGGGGCGGAGCAGTTTAAGAATTTCGACATGGGGACTTACTCCCGAAAAACTTTCGGTATGTATCACGGCAGGGACGAGCATGTGACTCTGCGTTGCACCAATGATATGGCCGACGCCATCATCGACCGTTTCGGACAGGACCTGTTCCTGCGCCCGGTGGAAGGCATGGTGATCGACGGCGTTCGACAGCCTTCGACACATTTCGATGTTACCGTCAAAGTCTCCATCAGCCCGGTGTTCCTGACCTGGCTCATGAATTTCGGCGGCCGGGTGCGTATCGCAGGCCCCCAGTGGGTAATAGATGAGCAGGTGAAGCTGGCCCGTGCCTGCATCGAGCAGTATGAATAGAAAAGAAAAAGGACATCACCGGATGTCCTTTTATTATGCTTATTTTGTTTCTTCCTGGGCTTCGTTTATCAGATGATACATGGAGTGGGCCAGCAGGTTCTGTGCTGGCCAGTAGGTGTAGGAACAGAGAATCCATGTCAGCCGGCTGGCCACGCCGAACATATCCACCGCAAGCATCAGATCGGAGAAGAGAAAGAGCACTCCGGCGATGG
>JAFYKS010000324.1 GCA_017537495.1 Bacillota bacterium
AAGTTAATAAGCCAGGTGTATACAGAATTCCAGCAGGAACACGTCTGTTTCAGGTGGTGGAAGAGGCTGGCGGACTGAAGGAAACTGCTGATATTGACAGCATCAACCAGGCTGAAGCGGTGACAGACGGACAGAAAATTATCATCGGAAGCCGTGATGAGAACAGTCCATATTACACCGGAACTTCCGTTAAAATTGAACCATCTGGTCCGTCTGGCGGCAGTGCCGTAAGACAGACTGCAGACGGATTTAAAGTGAATCTTAACAGAGCGACTCTTGCAGACCTTCAGATGATACCCGGTGTGGGACCGTCTACAGCACAGAAGATACTTGATTACAGGGAATCTGCAGGTAAATTCAGCAGTATCAGTGACTTGAAAAATATCAGCGGAATCGGCGAAAAAACCTACGATAACCTGAAAGATTATATCGAAGTCTGAATACTGAAAGGAGTATTTGTAAACAATACCCATGAGGTGATGAATATGTTTACAAGAAAAGCCAGAAGAAATTACAGAACAGCAGTATTTTCTGCGGTGATTGTCTGCCTCTGCATTTTGATTGCAGTGCTGGCATGGCCTGAATCGCCGGTAGAGAACGCAGATGATCAACCTGCCGGAATGAATCCGGATTACCAGCCTAAAGAAATCCCGGAAGAGATCGATGAGGACGTGGAAGACAGCAATGCGGGGATTTTGCTGGAACCGGAAGAAAACCTGTCTGAAAATGAAGAAAACAGCATGAATCCGGATAATACATCATACTATTTAGTGAAACGTGCCGGAGAGCAGATTGCAGTTTTTTTCTGTGACAGCAAAGGAAATATGGTCCAGCTGGAAACTACGGATATTCTGTACGAAATGCTTGGACCCAATGACCAGAAACTTTTCGACCAGGGAATTCAGGTGAAAAATCAGGAAGAACTGGGCACTCTGCTTCAGGATTTTGAAGGGTAGGTAAAGTGACCTATGAAGAAAACAATGAAAGACAGACTGATCCGCTGTGTGTTTATATTTTTTCTGACCCTCACAATTATCTGGGCCAGCGGCTGGGTTGCTGATTTCCGTGGCAGCAGATCTGATTCCGAAGAAACTGTCAAACTGGTCAGTGAACACATATTGATTCCCGGCGGACAGTCGGTTGGCATCCGTATGAATGTGCGGGGCGTCCTCGTGGTTGGGCTGGAAGAAATTGAAACGGAACACGGAATCGTCAGTCCGGGATATCTGGGCGGTCTGCAGATAGGAGATACGGTTATTTCCATAAACGGTACACCAGTTTATTATGCGGAAGATGTATCCCGGATTATAAACGGTTCGAAGCAGGAAGCAGAACTCCGAGTACAGCGTAAAGACGAAGAAGTAAAGCTGAAGGTAAAACCGGTAAAGTCACTGGAAGACGGTGACTACAAACTTGGAATCTGGGTGAAGGAAAAAATAGCCGGTATCGGAACCCTGACCTTCTATGATCCGCAGACTGATATGTACGCTGCTTTGGGCCATGGTATTTATGAAAATAAGACCGGAACCCTGCTTGAGGCTGACAAAGGGCAGCTTCTCCGTACAGAAGTAAAAGCAATACGGGAAGGAACTGCCGGAAAACCTGGTGAGATCAGAGGGATATTTTACAGTGATGACGAAGCCATGGGAAGTGTCCGTCTGAACAGTCAGTATGGAGTATACAGCAAGGGTCTGAAGCAAAGTATGATGGACGAAATAAAGCCGGTTGTCATGGCGACCCAGGAGCAGATCAAAGAAGGCCCGGCGCAGATTCTTACTACCATCAACGGCAGTAAGGTTGAAACCTTCGATATCACAATTGATAAAGTGAATCTTCAGAAAGAAGCTGGCAGCAAAGGCATCGAACTGAGTGTGGTGGATGAAAAACTTCTTTCTTACAGCGGCGGAATCGTTCAGGGAATGAGCGGAAGCCCAATTATACAGAATGGACGGCTGGTTGGGGCTGTTACCCATGTATTTGTAAATAATCCGACGAAAGGATATGGCATCTTCGCTCAGTGGATGGTGGAAGAAGCCTATCTTGCTAAGAACGTGTCTTAAACACCAATTGTGACGTTTCTTAGCACCGTTTTGTGCGAATCCTGTATTATAATAGGGCTATGAAAAGAATGGCGGAAGAACCCGTCAAAGTTGAAAGTATGTGTGCAGAAAAATGTTTCGGAGGAAAGAAAAATGGAAGATAATAAGAAAATCAGGGTTGGCCTGGCAGATGACAATCAGGACTTTTGCGATGTGGTGAGTGAATATATCGGCAAGCAGGATAATATGGAGCTCATGTTTATTGCCGGTGACGGTCTGGAGGCTCTGCAGCTGATGGAATCCGGCAAAATCCCTGACGTCCTGGTTCTGGATATGATTATGCCGCATCTGGACGGTTTCGGTGTACTGGAAGGCCTGAACGGGCTGAATCTGGCGTCATATCCCCGCATTATCATGACCTCAGCAGTTGGTCAGGATGCAATCATTCAGAAGGCTATGAGCATGGGGGCTCAGTATTATCTGGTAAAGCCTATTAATCTTTCCATGTTGATGAAGCGTATTAATCAGCTGGATGAAAATAATGCATCACTGTATGTGCGTCAGCAGGATACTGCTGCCAATCTCCGTAAATCCATTGTGTTAAGAGATTCTCTGACAAATAATGATCTGGAAGTAGACATCACCAACATGATTCATGAAGTAGGTGTTCCGGCTCATATTAAAGGATATCAGTTCCTGAGAGATGCCATCACTCTGGTGGTGAATAAGCCTGAAATTCTCGGTTGCATTACCAAGGAACTTTATCCGACAGTGGCTATGATGAACAACACCACACCATCCCGTGTGGAGCGCGCCATCCGACATGCCATCGAGCTGGCCTGGGCAAGAGGCCGTGTGGAAACACTGAACAGCCTGTTTGGGTACACAATCCAGCATGAAAAAGGGAAGCCTACGAATTCGGAATTTATTGCGATTATAAGTGATAAGCTGAGACTTGAAAGAAAGGTTGGCTAATTGAAAAATCTGTGGTATAATGTATGCCGACTGATTACGTATTAAGAAAACAGGAGGCTATATATACATGGCAATTACACAGGAAATGATTGACCGCATTAACGAACTTTCCAGAAAGAAGAAGGCAGAGGGTCTGACTGAAGAGGAACAGGCTGAGCAGAAAGTGCTGTATAAAGAATACATTGCCGCATGGCGCAACAATGTGAGAGCACAGCTGGAAAATATTGAGTTTGTAGATGCAGACTCTAAAAATTAATATTTGATTAAACTTTTTCAGGGAGCCGCGTTTCGACAGGAAGCGCGGCTCTTTTGTTGTATATTGGAGGTGTGTATTATCAATAAAGGATGGTTATAGTTTATGAAAAAGAACAGCAGGGCTAAAGTGTTTCGCATATTTGTATCGCTGTCAGCATGTCTTGTGGGACTGTTTTTTATGTTTATTCTGGATGCATGTGCTGATGCAGTTTATGACGAAAAAATCATGGAGCAGATTGGTCAGCTTGTTTTGAAAAGGGCTGAAACCATGAATGATTATTACATCGGGGAACTGGAGTATATTCATGCGGAGGAGATTTTGAGGGATTTTGAAACCGGAGGTTTGCTGGAAGATGATTTAATGAATCTGAAGGCCTGGGAACATACGGATATCGATACAGTAAATGATGCTGAAATTGTGCAGGTGACATTGACGGAAGAGAATCCGGACTTTCTTTCTGCAAGTGTAATTGTCAGCTGGAATGTGTCCGGTCTGGATGGAAATACTGTTTTTGAAAGTACCTATGAAACTATGTGCGAAAAAAGCGGAAAAACATTGAAATTATCGCAATTTTTTTAATAAAAAGTGTTTAATCTGACCGAAATAATGGTATAATAATCAACGGATAAACACTAAAAAAGGAGTAACCGTATGAGAAACGTATATTTAGATTATTCTGCCACGACTCCGGTGAAAGACGAAGTTTTGCAGGAAATGATTCCTTACTTTACAGAAAAGTTCGGAAATCCTTCCAGTTTATATGATAAAGGGCTGGAATCCAAGGATGCTGTAACCAATGCAAGAGAACAGGTAGCAGCACTGATTGGTGCTCAGCCAAAGGAAATCTTCTTTACCGCCGGTGGTACAGAAGCAGACAACTGGGTTGTTTTCGGTGCAGCGGACAAGCTGAAGGCTAAGGGCAACCACATTATTACAACCAAGGTAGAGCACCATGCTATGCTTCATTCCTGCCAGTTCCTCGAAAAGCAGGGATTCGAAGTAACTTACCTGGACATTAATGAAGAAGGCAGAGTGACTCCGGAAATGCTGGAAGCTGCCATTAAGGATAATACCATTCTGATTTCCATCATGATGGTAAATAATGAAATCGGTACTGTAATGGCGATTCAGGAACTGGCTGCAGTTGCCAAGGCACACGGAATCCTGTTCCACACTGACGCTGTACAGGCTCTGGGTAACGTTCCTATCAATGTAAAGGAACTGGGTGTGGATTTGATGTCCATGTCTGCTCATAAGATTTATGGTCCGAAGGGCACAGGCGCTCTGTATATCCGCAGAGGCGTTCATATTTCCAACTATCTCCATGGCGGCGCACAGGAAGCGAAGAAGAGAGCAGGTACTGAAAACCTGACTGGTATCGTAGGCTTCGGTAAGGCTGCAGAAGTTGCTAAGAGAGATTTTGACAAGCACGTGGAACACTGCAGAACACTGAGAAACCACCTGGTCGAAAGAGTTCTGGCAGAAATTCCGAATACTTTCGTAAACGGAACCATGGAACACCGTCATCCGGGTAATGCAAGCATTACTTTCGAATACATCGAAGGGGAAGCAATTCTGCTCTTCCTGAACCATGCAGGTATCAGCGTATCTACCGGTTCTGCATGTTCTTCCAATTCTCTGGAACCATCCCACGTTCTGACTGCACTGGGCGTTCCTGTAGAAAAGATTCACGGTACCGTTCGTTTCACCATCGGTGATTTCACCACCATGGAAGACGTGGACTACGTGGTTGATACACTGAAAAACGTGGTATCAAGATTAAGAGAAATTTCATCTGTAAATACACAGAAAGGTTGGTAAATAAATATGGCTTTATATAATGATATCGTAATGGAACACTTCATGAATCCTAAGAACGTAGGCGAACTGGAAAATCCGGATGGTTCCGGTACATACGGCAGCCCTGTATGCGGTGACATGATGCAGATTCAGATTAGGGTTGAAGATGAAACTATCGTAGATGCGAAGTTCAAGACTTTCGGCTGCGGTTCTGCAATCGCTTCCTCCAGCATGGCTACTTCCATGATTATCGGTAAGACTATTGAAGAAGCACTGGACATTACCAACAAGCAGATTATCGATGCGCTGGGCGGACTGCCTCCAGTGAAGGTTCACTGCTCCGTACTGGCTGACCGTGCAATCAAGAACGCAATTTACGATTATGCTCAGAAGGCTGGCAAGACTTATGCTGCGCTGGAAGGCTATGATCCTAACGAGGATGAAGATGAACATGACCATGGAGACATTGAAGAATAGTCCGGACAGCCATCAGGCACTGGACAGAAACAAAGTACTACTGGGATTAAGCGGCGGGGTGGACAGCACTACCGCTGCTTTGTTATTAAAAGAAAAGGGATTTGAAGTCATCGGCTATTATTTCGACATTACCGGCTGCAATGCGGAAGGTAAGGCAGAAGCACAGGCTGTGGCTGATCAGGTTGGAATTACGCTTCTGACAGAAGACGTTAAGCTGGTCTTCGAAGAGGTCGTTATCGAAAACTTCTGCAGCGAGTATATGGCCGGAAGAACTCCAAACCCTTGCATTGTCTGCAATCCCGGTGTGAAATTCCGCTGTCTGCTGGATAAGGCGGATGAAATCGGTGCATATTATATCGCAACCGGACACTACGCCCGTATTCATCATGATGAATTACAGGAAAAATATTATGTAAAGCAAGCTGCCAATATTCGAAAGGATCAGTCCTATATGCTGTATCGTCTGGGACAGGAATTCCTCAGCCGTCTGATTTTCCCTCTGGGTGAGTTTGAAGATAAAGAGCAGATTCGTGACATTGCACGCTCTGTGAATCTTTCCAATGCAGAGAAAAAAGACAGCCAGGAAATCTGTTTCGTTCCGGATGATGATTATGTGGCATATATGGCTGAACGGGGCTGTACTGCGAAACCTGGCAAGTATGTGGATGCGGAAGGCCGCGTTCTCGGTGAACATAAGGGAATCATCCATTATACCATCGGCCAGCGGAAAGGCCTTGGAATCGCTCTTGGCAAGCCAGCTTTTGTAACGCATATTGATGCGGAAAAGAACCAGGTGGTTCTGGGATCCAATGAAGATCTCTTCGGCTGCAGCGTATATTCCCGGGGAAATGTGTTCGCTGACGGCGCTGAAATGGCTGATTTTGATGGGAGAGAAGTGACTGCGAAAGTTCGCTACTCCGCAAAACCTGCGCAAGCCAGACTTTCTATGCTGCCGGACGGCCGTGTTTTGACGGAATTTACGGATGCACAGCGTGCTGCAACGCCCGGACAGTCCGTAGTGTGGTATGACGGAGATCACGTCATCGGCGGCGGGTTTATTATATAAAGTTGCACCGAAAAAAAGATTGACAATTTTTTCCGGGGGGGGGTTATACTTATGATATGTAATAAATATTATAAGGAGGCTTCGCAACATGAGAGCAACTAGTAAAAAATCATTTCGCATTTTTACGGCTGTTTTACTGATTATTATGTTAGTAGCAACCAGCGTATGTACAGCCCTGGCAGAGGAATCCGTGCCGGCTTTATCCAAGAAAGAACTGGATTTAAAAGTCAGCAAGACATTTACACACAAAGAAAAGAATGATGATTCCAAAGATACATGGTCCAGCAGTGATAAGGCTGTATCGAAAAAAGGATTTACAAATTTTTTTCGGGGAGTTATACTCATTATA
>JAFYKS010000325.1 GCA_017537495.1 Bacillota bacterium
GGTAACACAGAACACCAAGGGTTACAAAACCCAGTCCACCACCATTAAGAACCTGAAGAGCGGCCAGAAGTACTATGTAAAAGTCCGTGCAGTGAAAGTCGTGGAAAACGAACTGGGCGAAAAACTGTACTACTACGGTAGCTGGTCTTCCTGGAAGTCCGTGGTGACAAAGTAACTTAATGAATTAAGACAGAAGGCCAGTAGTTATACTGACCTTCTTCTGTCTAAGGAGGGGAATGTTATGAAAAATAAGTTTTTAACTTTTCTGATAATTATGTCCCTTGTATTTACACTTGTTTCCTGCGGCTCACCGGACCCCGAAACGGAACCGGACATGGATGTCTCTGTTTACAATCCTGTTCTGGAAAAAATCTATCAGGCACTTGCGACCGGAACTGCCGGTGACACCGAAGACGATGCTCTGTATGCAATTCATGAAGGAACACGGCATCTGAATATCAGTGAAACACTTTCCGCCATTGGTTATCGGATTGAAGATATTAATGGGGATAATGTTCCTGAACTCCTGATTGGATTTGTGAATGCACTGGATGATGGCAAAGCATTTGGCAGCCAGGTCATCGCATTGTACACTGTGAAGGATGGAAAACCGGTAAGTGTGGCTGAAAGTTTTGCCCGGAGTATGTATCAGTGGGCTGGAGACGGTAACTTCTATTATTACGGTTCCGGTGGTGCCATTTATCACGCATTCGGCATGTTCTCCCTTCCACAGGGTGCGGCTGAGCTGAAGGCGGATGAATTCTATTTCACCGATGCAAAAGATGAGTCTTTTACGAAGATTATATATCTGCATAACAATACCGGCGTCTGGGATTCTGCAGAGGCGGAAGAACTGGATATTTCCGAGGATGAATTCTGGCAGCTGGATACGGAGCTTTCCGATAAAATCTGTTCCTTTGAAATGACGCAGTTTGCCTCCTATGAGAATGCAAATCTTATGGATACCATCGAGTTATGGGTGGAATCCAATGACGGCAGTTTCGAAGCAGCTGCAGCCTTTTTAGGCTATGTGGAGGGAGATGCCGGAGATTTTGCGGAATATCTTCAGGAAAAAGGAATTGCAGAAAAGTATCCATTCCTGACCGGCATTGATGAAGAACACACCATCCTGCTGGAAGGCGGAGAATGGTACGCGGTAGTTCCTGTAAAAGGTGTCACCGTGGAAGTATACGAAGCGGAAATGAATGAAGACCTGGGCTGGATTGAAAAGGCAGAACAGGTGTACAGTGCAGACGACGGAAAACCGTTTTTAATCAGATGTAATGTGAGTGAAATCTTCCCGAATGTGATTATCGATACTATCGTTGGCGGAGGAGCGTTTGCCTACAGTCCACAGCGGAGCATGATGGATGGTTCACTGTCCACAGAACCGTGGATCTATGATTTTACTCCATATGCGCTGCTGGATCACTTCATGCTGGAAGTAATCATGAATCCGGAATCCGGAAAGTATCATTACTATCTGGACAAAGCCTTCCCTGTAAGCACACCGGTTGTAGGTAATAAGGAACCTGATCCGATTGTGGTTGTCGGACTGAAGGAGGATCTGACCGTTCGTGTGGAAATGGTAGAAATGGGCTCCGGCTACTTTGAAGATGCCAAGGTGGAAGACGTTCTTTACGAAGGACCGCTGTATCCGGGAGACGTTCTCGCATTGGATGCAGAGCTACAGGGCGAAGATACACCGCTTCGAGTTACAGTGACTTCTGAAGATGGACGCCAGGGATACTGGTATGCAGTGGCTCCAAATGGAGGCGGCTGGCTGAGAGAACTGGTATCAGCTTACTAAAGAAAAAAATTATAAGGATTTTAATTAAAGACCGGCTGCAGCCGGTCTTTTTTATGTGCTCAGGGCGGAGCTTTTCGACAAAATGGACAAAACCCCGGGGTAAAATAGACCAGCGGTCGAATTATAGGGCTCATATGTCGAAAATGTCGAAATGCGCCCCACACCCGGCCCAGCCGAATCACAAACAAACAGACATTTCTTCGGAAATGTCTGTTTTTTACTATACCCCCGCCATCGATTTTGTGGTAAAATATAAGGTACTAAAAAAACGGAAAGGGGATCGCCATGCTGACCAGAGAGACCATTCGGAAGATGACGCAGGATACCACATTTAAGCGGGGACTGCAGATTTATTACTCGAAGAACAGGGTGACGGAGTTTAATGTAACAGAGCAGAGGGGTACCGGGCGCCGCGCCATGATGGTGCGGGATATGGTGACAGCCCGTGTGCGGCTTTCGGCTGCCGAAAACTGCAAGGTGCGGCTGGAATATGACCGTGACAGCGAGCTGCTGATCACTTCCTCCTGTGATTGTCTGGCTTTCACCAATGGCGGTGGTGTGTGTAAGCACTGTGTGGCGGTGCTTTTGAAATATGCGGACTGGCGTGTGAAGCAGGGGCTTTATACCCGTCCGGAAGGAAACTACAGCAAGATTCAGGCAGACGCGGCACCTGCTGCGGCTGGTAATGCGGCTGCAGATGCGGATGGCGCTTCTGATGCTACCGGCGGAACTACGGCCGATTCGGTGGATCCTGCACCTGCTCCCGCACCGGTGGAAGTTTACGTGCCAAAGGAACTGACCACGCCGATGATGAAGAATTTGCTGGAAAAACGGACCAGAACTAGAACTGCACCGGTTACAGAGCCGGCGGTTCACGGACGCGTGCGCATCGAGCCGGTGCTGCATCTGTCGCCATCAGGGGACAGAGTGGAGTTCCGCATCGGGGCAGACCGCATGTACGTCATGAAAGATACAGGCAAGTTCAAGGAGCTCATGGCCACAGGCCAGTCTCACTCCTACGGAAAGAACCTGACCTTTACACATACAATGGACAGTATCGCACCGGAAAGCCGCGGCATCGCACGCTTCATCATGAGCCATGCAGGTCCTCCTGCTTTGGGGGTTGTGGCACCTGCAGCCTCCAGACTGCTGGTGATTGACGGCGGTTTCTGCAAGGCCTATCA
>JAFYKS010000326.1 GCA_017537495.1 Bacillota bacterium
GGCGAAGCTTACGATAAAGTGGCACGTGTACTGGGCCTGGGCTATCCGGGCGGTCCGAAGATGGACAAGCTGGCGAAGGAAGGAAACCCTGACGCTATCCCGTTCAAGCGTGTCTACCTGGAAAAGGACAGCTACGACTTCAGCTTCAGCGGCCTGAAGACTGCCGTGCTCAATTATCTGAACACCGAAAAGCAGGCCGGCCGTGAAGTGAACAAGGCCGACGTGGCTGCAAGCTTCCAGCAGGCGGTAATGGACGTTATCGTGGATAAGTCCGTGGGCGCCGTTCTGGAACGCTATGCAAAGAATCCTGCAGGCAAGAAGCTGGTTCTGGCCGGCGGTGTGGCATCCAACACCAAGCTGAGAGCTATGCTGGAAGAAGCCTGTGCGAAAAAGGGAATCGAGCTCTTCAGACCGAGCCCAATCCTTTGCACAGACAACGCAGCAATGATTGGCTGCAGCGCATATTACAAGTATAAAGAATTCGGAGCAGACAGCATGGATATGGACGCGTACCCAAGTCTGCCATTACCAGATGTAGAATAGAGGCCCGGGCTGCGGGCCTGTGGAGTAATTAAATGATCGTATTATCAGCGAAAAACTTAAGTAAGGTTTACGGGACCGATGTGATCATCGAGAAGGTCAGCTTTCATGTAAATGAAGGGGATCGTGTCGGTATCATCGGTAAGAACGGGGCGGGCAAGTCCACCCTGATGAATATGCTCACCGGCGAACTCTCCTGCGACGACGGAGAGTTTTTCGTGTCCCAGAATACCAGAATCGGCTACCTGAAGCAGAGAGAAAACTTCAACGGTGACAGAACTGTCATCGAAGAAGTGACTGAGATTTTCAGGGATCTGCTGGACATGGAAAAGGACATGGAAGAAATTGCAGAGCGGCTGACTCACCTGTCCGCAGCATCCGTAGGTGCGGAAGCAGAAGAACGCGACATGCTGATTCACCGCCAGGCTAGCATCCACGATGAATACTACAGAAGAGGCGGGGAAGCTTTCCGCAGCGAAATCAGAGGTATTCTGAACTCCATGGCCTTCGGACCGGAGTATTACGACAAGAAGATTGACACCCTTTCCGGAGGAGAACGGACCAGACTGGCACTGGCAGCCCTGCTGCTGGAAAAGCCGGACATCCTCATGCTGGACGAACCGACCAACCATCTGGACATCGGCACCCTGAAGTGGCTGGAACAGTACCTGTCGGGCTACAAGGGAACCATCCTGGTTGTGTCTCATGACCGTTACTTCCTCAATCAGATTGTGAATAGAATTTTTGAAGTGGAGCATCATAAACTGTACTGTTATGATGGTAACTATGAGCAGTTTGCAGAGCAGAAGCGAATCAGAAGAGAAACCGAACTGAGGGCTTATGCAAACCAGCAGAGAGAAATCGCACGCCAGGAAGAAATGATCCGCCGCTTCAAAGAGCGAGGTACAGAAAAGCTGGCAAAGCGTGCTGCATCCCGTGAAAAGCGTCTGGATGCACTGGAACGTCTGGAACGTCCGGAATCTGAAATGGGCCGCATGAAAATCCACTTCAAGCAGAACTTCCAGTCCGGCAACGACGTGCTCCAGGCCGAAGGTCTGGCCAAGCACTTCGGCTACGGCGATACCAGAAGAGACCTCTTTGAAAATGTAAACTTTGATATCAAACGAGGCGAAAAAATCTGTATCGTGGGACCAAACGGGGTTGGGAAGACCACACTGCTGCGGATTTTGCTGGGCGAAACAGCGGCAAGCGACGGCATCCTGAAGCCGGGCCATAA
>JAFYKS010000327.1 GCA_017537495.1 Bacillota bacterium
CACCAAGGTATGCCTT
The DNA here is from genome assembly GCA_017537495.1 of Bacillota bacterium. Lineage (GTDB taxonomy): Bacteria > Bacillota > Clostridia > Peptostreptococcales > Anaerovoracaceae > RGIG7179. Next base: position 17 of record JAFYKS010000327.1, read on the forward strand.
TGCTGTAAGCACTTCCCCTGCCAGCAGGAATGCCACAATTCCTGCAAATACAGGTTCCAGAGCGAAAATAACACCAACATGAGATGCGCTGGTATACTGCTGTGCAATCGGCTGAATTACGAAGGCAACACCGGTACAGAAGATAGAAAGGAATGCAACTGCTGCCCAGATATTCGGTTCAGTCGGCAGATGCGGAGTTTCTGTAATAAATGCAAGAATCAGGTTGCACACACCTGTAACACCCAGCTGGAATACTCCCAGCTGATAAGCGTCAACTTCCTCGTGTTCCACAGCCTTTTCTGTCAGCAGCAGGTCAATGGCGTACGCAACACCGCACATGGTGCACAGAAGGTCACCTTTCAGATTCGCCATATTAATGGAGAAGTCATCCTTCAGTGTCAGGAAAGCAATCCCTACGAAGCACATGAGTACGGAAATCAGCATTTTGCGGGAAAGACGCTGTTTCAGGAAAATAAATCCGATGATCGGAGTGAAAATTACGGTCAGCGCACACAGAAATCCGGAGTTTGATAATGTGGTATACTTAACCCCGAAAGTCGCACCGATATATACAAACACCAGCGCCACACCAACCAGAACACTGTACTTCAGTGTGGTCTTATTTACATTCAGAAGCTTTTTCCAGGACAGAAGACCTGCAACCGCAAATGCCCCCAGGAAACGATGAGCATTCAGGGTAAACGGATCCATGTCTCCCAGCGCTACATCCATAAGGTAATAAGAAATCCCCCAGCATAAGGTTACCAGGATCAGCATCATATCTGCCTGCAACTGTTTATTTTTCATATGTATTCCTCCTGATCATACACCTAAATCCGCCCAATCAGAATTTCAAGAGCCAGTTCCGGTTCCAGACGGCCTGATTTAATATTGCGGTCCACCTCATAAAGCTGGCTGAGTACACTTTTCAGTTTGGTTACAGTAAACAATTCCGTGTAACCCATTGCCTTTTTAATTCGGAATTCACTGCCTTTCATGATTTCCGCAATCTGCGGCAGATTTTTCCCTTCTTCCTTGAATTCAGCCACTTCCAGCATCAATTCAAACTGATTTACCAGCATGGATACGATACCGAAAACATCTCTTCCTGAGCTGAGAATATTATAGAGAAGCCCGAAAGCACGGTCCTTCTGCCCTCCGCTGACAGCATCAAGCAGGTTAAAGATAAAAGTATCCATATCCCCGTTCAGAACCTGAGACACGGCCTCTTCGGTAATCTGGCCGCCATAACTGTATGCAATCATCTTCTCGATATCATTAACCAGATTAAAGATTCGGTACTCGGTTTCCTTATTGAAATATCCAGACTGATCGATTATCAGTTTTACCAGTTCCCGGTCTGCCGGTACACCAGCTGCTGTAAACCTTTTGGAAATAAATCCGCTGAGACTGCTGTAATCAAGCTGACTGAACTCATAGCATTCTGCCCTGTTTTTCAGCAGCTTCACCAGTTCACTCTTTCCTTCCGGACTTATGGTGCTGAATACCAGCAAAGTCCCCTGATTGGGCTCTTTCAGATAGGCTTCTGCCATTTCCAGATCTGCCGCTGTGAATCCTTTTGCACTGGAGCTTCGGAGTGCCGGAAATTCACTGGCCCACACAATTCTCCGCTCCGACATCATGGAGAAGGTATTGCAGGCATCCAGAATTTCTGCGAGAGATTCGCCCTCATCCTGGAATTTCACGTAATCCAGTGAAACCAGCGCCGGATTTACATACCGTTTCAGCAGGCTTTCCACGGCCCAGTTAATCAGATACCCTTCCTCACCATAGAGAAACAGCACTGATGGCATATCTTTTTCTTTTATATCTTTGCTGAACGCTTTAAAAGCGTGTTCTTTCCGTTCTTTTTTAAACAAAACTTACCACCCTGATGTCAAGATTCAATGACGGAACAGGTCTGAATGCGGCCATTCCGAAAAGAAAAGCCAATCGCCCCATTGTAATCATTTCTCCTAATTATTATACCGCGTTTCTGGATTTTTTCAACGGTTATATCGCTGGGATGTCCATAATTGTTATGCTCTCCCACCTGAAAAACAGCAAACTGCGGATTCACTGCATCAAGAAAAATATCACTGGTACTGGTTGCACTTCCATGGTGGCCGACCTTCAGAATATGCGCCTGCATCCGGTTTTCCAGTCCTTTTCTTTCATAATATTCGACCATTTTCAGTTCACCGGCTTCATCCAGATCTCCTGTAATCATAATCTTCCAGTCTTCAAAATGAATCATAAATACAGAACAGGCTTCATTTGACTCCTGTCCCTCGGCGGGATCTATTTCCAGAGGCCAGAGGGTTTCAATCCACACCCGCTCTGATATAGGGATTACATCACCAGCAGTAAGCCCTGTTCTGGTCTGCTTCACAGGATAGACTTCAGAAAGCTCTTCCAGGCCTTTATAGTGGTCCATATGCAGGTGGGTCGCGATTGCCATATCCACGTTCCCAGCACCGTTTTTCAACAAATAGGGTTTCAGCGTGTCCTTTCCGATATTATAACTCCAGGAGCCGCCTCCATCTATCATCACATCACGGCTGCCATCCTTTATGTGAATGCAGTCCCCCTGCCCCACATCCACGAAAACAATATCTGCATTCGAAACCGGACTGGCAAACAAATCCGACATAAAAAGCGAACCGGCAATTCCAAGAACCAATGCAGCTCCAATAACCCCGATACGTCTGCGGTGACAGAACACAAGATTTTGCTCAGATAATAAAAAGAACAGCAGAAAATAAGCGGAAAACACCAGCCACAGCGGAGGGCTGACCGCATCACAGCTGCCATAACCACCCAGTGTGGAAAATTCATTCAGCTTGACCGTAAAGAAACAGAGGCTGTCCAGAACAATATGAAGTATTTCCGGAACATATGATACTGCAGCAAACAGGAAAAATACCGCCAGAGCAGCCGGTACCAGTATGCCGGTCAGATAAATAACCGGAATATTGGCCAGAATCGAAACCAGGGAAATATAATTGAACTGGTACATCTGATAAAACAGAAGCCCCAGATTTACCGCAAGTGCAGTGGCGATTCCATCCGGAAATTTTGCTGAAAGAACCGGGGTGATAAAACAGATGGAAGACACCGCCAGAAAAGACATCTGAAAGCCTGTACTGAAAATGACATACGGATTTACAAGAATAAGAAGCAGTGCCACCGTGCTCAGTCCTGTGGCCATGTCATAACGAAGATCCAGAAGCTGCGCCGCTGTATGCAGACAGATCATCAATCCTGCCCGAATAACAGATGTAGTCCACATGGATATGGTGCCGTATGCGGTAAGAAGTATCAAAAGGCAGAAAGCTGCTGCAGGACTTCTGCTGTTTCCGAAGATTTTGCGGTATATACTGTACAGAATTCCCACATGGAGACCGCTGACAGCCAGAACATGAGCCGTCCCATTATTCCGGAAATCTTCGTATATATCTTCACTGAGCGCCGAAGTATCGCCAAACAGAACACCGGAAATCAGCCCTTTCGAAGCGGGATTCAGTCGATCGGTAAACCCGTACCGTTTCTCAATCAGCCTTGCGGAAATACGGTCGTATATATTTGCAAATTCCTCTGCGATTTCCAGCTTGTCTGCACTGCATTGAAAAAAGATTCCTTGACTTTTCAGATACAGCGCATAATCAAAACATCCTGGATTCCTTCGACCCTGCGGTATTTCCAATGCACTCTCAAAACTTATGGCTCTGCGGTACAGAGACCATGGACGGTCAAGCTTCCCGTCATATACCAGCAAAATATTTTCTCCCGGCCTTATCCTGTTCCCATCTGCCTCCATTACTCTGACTTCCATGCGAAATCCCCCTGATTCCGTCTGTTTAATCTTCATAACTTTTCCGGTCAGAGTCAGAGATGACTGATTCTCCCTTTTCTCCAGTTCAGAGAATGCTGACTGTTTCAGTGAAAATCCAAGTCCGTGAAGCAGCATCAAAATGATTACAAATACTGCTGTGAGTATTAAATTTTTTCTTCTCATTTTTTCTCCTGTAGTTACAGGCAGATAATCCATTTACATTATATTACAGAAATGTATTTTATTCAACTCTATGGAATGCTAAAAAAATGAATAAAATTATTAACTTTATATCAATTATATGGTATACTGTTAATATCTATGTACAGATAGAAAGCGGGTGATTAGTTTTGAATCATTATGAGGATAAAGACAAATTAAACAAACAGTCTGGAGACAATTCCGTACAGTACTCCAGAAGAAGAAAAAAAGAAGAAGAAAAGAAAAAGAAGACTTC
>JAFYKS010000328.1 GCA_017537495.1 Bacillota bacterium
CACATCCCGCTACATACGGCAGGTGGTTCGCACCATGAACCAGCAGAATGTGGGCAGTGTACTGAAACATTTCCCTGGCTACGGCGGAAATTCAGACACACATCAGGGATTTTCCGTAGATACCCGTCCATACAGCCAGTTCCTGGCATCGGATCTGCGTCCGTTCCAGGCGGGAATCCAGTCAGGTGCAGGCTGCGTACTGGTATCACATAATATTGTGGAATGTATGGATGACGAAAAACCTGCTTCCCTCTCTCGCGAAGTGCATCGGCTGCTCCGGGAAGAGCTGGGATTCGATGGCGTCATCATGACAGATGACCTGGTAATGGAGGCCATTACCGATGCATACGGCGCAGCGGAAGCAGCTATACTGGCCGTAAAAGCCGGAAACGACATGCTTTGCTGTACCGATTATAAAACCCAGATTCCGGCAGTCATTGCCGCAGCGGAATCCGGCAAAATCAGTGAAGATCAGATTAACGAGTCCGTTCTGCGTGTACTGCTCTGGAAGCACGCACTGGGACTGATGGAAACTGGACCTGAAGAGGAGGAAACAACATGACACAGAAAGAATTTATCGAGTTTTTACAGAAAGTACTGACACTGGTGGAACCTGAGGATGCCTGTTCTGTGGCACTGGCCAGAACGGCGGTACTGTCCATGGTAACCCTGTCCATGGAAACCGGCAAAGTAGATAAGACCACTGCAGCTATGATGAAAAGTGCGGTGGATGACTTTGATAATCTGCTGAAGAACCGTGAACAGTTTATCGGAACGAAATAACGGCATGAAAAAGCCCTGCATCGCTAAGATGCGGGGCTTTTTATAGCTGGTTCTATGGATTGCACCTCTTGCATGGCTCGTAGCCTTTCGCTATGATGGCGTCGCGGTCTTCATCAGAGATGATTTTGTTGTGGTCAGCCATGTCAGCGACACTTTCACAGACCGCATAGTGGAATTTCAGAGAATTCCGGTTAAGGACATAGGTGGACTGCGGTATATCTGCATCAGCCTCAGAAGAATCGAAGCTGTTCGGAACTGCGATGACACCGGAGTCAGGTTCTTTGCCGGCAGAATCCTCTGCGCGCCGGCTGCTGCCGGTAGCATAGTCAATTTCGATACCCGGCTGAACATTGTAGACGAAGACATGGAACTGTACTCCCTGTCCCTCGTCTTCTACAGACCAGGCTTCCATCTGGAGTCCCCTGCAGACCAGTTCACTGCCTTCGTAAACTGGAGTTACCCTGTAAAGCACGTGGTTGCCGGTGCGCTTCACATAGGAGGCGATGCGGTTTTCAAAAGGCAGCATGCCTTCCACGTTCATGTAACGGGTACCGGTGATCAGATTCTTTTCGTTGGCGTTTTCACCTGTGAGCTGCCATCCGATTATGTGACATCGGTTGTACAGATACTTATCTTCGATCAGATTGTCGTAGCGGACCGTACTGAATCCGGCAGGTTTTATCATGCCGATTCCTTCACGTTCGCCTGTAGGCATCAGTTCGCGGCCCACACTGGCAGCAGCCATGCCCGGACGGCCCAGTAAATCTAACGGACTGTACATTTCATAGTATCCCTGTGCATCTGCCAGGTCATCCTCCGTGAACGCCGGTACACCGCCATTCACCTCCACATAGGGAGCGCCAGAGTAAGGCGGCAGATTTTGCAGAGTGATGACCGCATCCGGTGAGGCGGTCAGTGTGCTGGGTACCGTCAGTGCGCCAAGCACCAGCACCAGAAAGCCTGCAGCAGCTGCAAGCCATTTCTTAAATTTCTGTTTCATAAGTTCCCCCTTTTGATTAAGCCAGTCCATTATACCGCGATTTGCACCGGAATGCAAACCTGTGATATAATAAACTATCATACAGGAGGTGGCCGGAAATGCCTTTATCAATCG
>JAFYKS010000329.1 GCA_017537495.1 Bacillota bacterium
CCGGAGACCTTCTTCCAGCTCACTTTGATGGACTCATACCCGGATGGTTTGGCGGTGATTTCCGGATTTTTCAGGGAAGCCGAACTTTCCGTACCGGCTGCTGCCGCCCAGGCAAAACATCCGCTGCCGCTGTCATAAAGTACCTCTGCCATTGCGGCCCCTGCAGTGATTCCGGTGCAGAGAAATGCCGTCAGACAGAACACTGTAATTAATTTTTTCAGATTCTTTTTCATACACTTTCACCCCCTTACCCTGTATTATACCCGACCCGTCGAAAAAAGGCAAATCCCGTCGAAATTTGACAGAAGACAGGCACTCTTGTATAATCACCAGAAACGTTGTATGATAAAAGCAATATGAAGCAAATGACTGAACAGGGGGAATATTATGCCATTATCAATTGTACGAAACAACATAACTGCCATGCAGGTGGATGCTATTGTAAATACCGCCAACCCGCGGCCTTTGATTGGAGACGGGGTGGATACTGCCATTCATATGGCAGCAGGACCGGAGCTTCTGGAGGCCCGCAGAAAAATTGGTGACATTGCAAGGGGAAAGTCTGCCATCACGCCGGCCTTCCATCTCCCGGCAAAATATGTCATCCACACGGTAGGTCCAATCTGGCAGGATGGGGAGCATGGGGAAGAAGCCACACTTCGCAGCTGTTATGATTCAGCTCTGGCGCTGGCGGCAGAGTATGAGTGTGAGTCCGCAGCATTTCCTCTGATTTCTGCAGGAACCTACGGATTCCCGAAAGCGCTGGCTCTGCAGACTGCAATCAGTGCCATCAGTGCATTCTTAATGAGTCATGAGAATCTGACGGTGTATCTGGTTGTGTTCGATCGCACCGCATATGCCTTGTCAGAGAAGCTTTTCAGCGATGTGAAGAGCTATATCGATGAGAATCTGGTGGATGAAATCCGGGCTGCAGAATACGTGACCGGGGGAAGCAGGAGACAGAACAAACTTCTGCAGGGACTGAGAGCAGAGCGGGAGTGGGAAGATAACAGGGTATGTGAATCTGCATGTTTTGACCTGGAGGATATCCCTGATTTTTCATATGCAGAAAACGAAGAGCGCAGCCTGGAAGACCTGCTGGGACAGCTGGAAGAAAGTTTCTCAGAAGCACTGGTGCGGATGATAAAGGAGCGGGGGCTGAAGAACTCCCAGGTCTACACCCGAGCCAATATGACACGACAGCACTTTTCCAAGATTTTGAAGAATGAGGGATACCAGCCAAAGAAAGAGGCCGTGCTGGCACTGGCCATCGCTCTGAAGCTGAACCTGGATGAAACCCGGGACTTCCTGGCACGGGCAGGCTATGCATTGACCCGTAGCAGTAAGACAGACGTCATCGTACAGTATTTCATCGAGACCGAAAATTACAATATTTTCGAACTGGAGCAGGTTCTCTTCCAGTTCACAGAAAAAACTTTAATAAATTACTAAAAAAGTCGAAATGTCGCCTGGCAGGCGACATTTTTGATTGGAGGCTCTGTTATACTTGGCTCATAAATCACAGATCATCAAGGAGGAAACGATTATGAGAAAAGGTTTAACAGAAGTTGTATTTATTCTGGACCGGAGCGGGTCCATGGCAGGGCTGGAGAAGGAGACCATCGGAGGATTTAATTCCCTTCTGGAAAAGCAGAAGAAGGAAGAGGGGGAGGCAGTTATCTCTACGGTACTGTTTGATAACGTATCGGAAGTGATCCACGACCGCGTACCGGTGA
>JAFYKS010000330.1 GCA_017537495.1 Bacillota bacterium
AAGCCAAGAGCAGCTTTGCTTACAGTCTGGCTTCTACTGTCAGCTTCGGTGAAAGTGTGACCGGAGGTGCTCTGTCTGTAAATGAAAAGCTGTTCCTGGCACAGTTTGACGTAATCAAGAAGATTGGCGAAACGGAAGAAGGCGGCGTTATCGTAGGCCGCTGTGCAGACTATGTACTCCGTGATATGCCTGGCGTAACCAATGTGTTTATCTGCAGTGAAATGCCGGAAAGAATCAAGCGCTGTGTGGAAAAGTACGGCGATGATCCGGCGAAGGTAAAGCAGACCATTGCTACATACGATAAGGCACGTCAGAACTACTACAACTATCATACCTGCCAGAAATGGGGGGACTACCATAACTACAATATGGTACTGAACACCTGCTGTATCACAGAAGAGCAGGCAGCCCAGATTATTGCAGACTATGTAAGCAACAGAATCCCTAGAGTGAATATGGAGGAATTATAAATGAACAGAGGAATCAGAAAAGCAAAGACCACTAAGCAGGTTAAGACCGGCAGCACCAAGGGCCTGGGCAAGGCAGTTGTACAGATCGTAGGTATCGGTCTGGTTGCAGGTACAGCTCTGGTACTGGGAACCGATAAGGTTATGAAGAAGATTTTCAAGAAAGATGAGTGCCAGTGTGACTGCGGCGGTGAATGTGACTGTGACTGCGACTGCGAATGTGACGGCACCTGTGAATGTGACGCAGAATAGGAAGAACGGATAGACTATGTCATTTGCATCGGAAACGAAAAATGAACTGGCGCGAATTGAGCCTGAAAAAAAGTGCTGCCAGCTGGCAGAGATTTCAGGCTTTCTTCGTGTGGCAGGAAGCCTGCGTCTGGCCGGAGGCGGCCGCTTCCGTATCGTAATTACCACGGAAAACCCGGCAGTTGCCCGCCACTATAAGAAGCTGATGCAGGAATACTTTGGCATTGAAACCAAGCTGGAAATCGGTGAAAGTACAGCCGTAGGGAAGTCCAGAGATCTGCATCATTCCTACAGCATCACCATCGATCCGGACAACCGAAGCGAGCAGATTCTCCGAGAAACGGGGATTTTGCTGATTAAGGAAGGGAACAACTACATCAGTGACGGTATTTACAGCGGTATCGTAAAGACCAAATGCTGCAAGAAGGCTTACATGAGAGGTATTTTCATGGGAGCCGGAACCATGAGTGATCCGGAAAAAGGATATCACCTGGAGTTTGTGTGCCACAGTGAAACCATGGCCACCGACCTGAAAAAGCTGATCAATTCCTTCGTGGATTTGAATGCGAAGGTAACGAAGCGCGGCAGTTCTCATATCGTATATATGAAGAAAGCGGACTATATCCGAGATACTCTGGCACTGATGGGTGCTACCAGCCAGGTCTTCAGCATGGAAGAAACCCGTATCAAGAAGAGCATGGTCAGCGACGCCAAGCGTATCGCAAACTGTGATACAGCCAACCTGGACCGTTCTGTGGATGCGGCTATGCGCCAGCTGGAAGCGATCCATAAGATTGAAGAGGAACGGGGGCTGGAGTGGCTCTCTCCAAAACTGGAGGAAGTGGCACGTCTCCGCATGGAAAACCCTTATATCGCCATCTCAGCACTGGGGGAAATGTGCGATCCGCCTTTGAAAAAATCCGGTATCAACAATCGTCTCCGCCGTATCGAAGAGATTGCGGCCAAATTATAAACAGAATGCAATCATGTGACTTTGTCACAGAATAACAGAAAAAAATGCTGTTATACTCCCTTCAAAATCCTGAGGGGAGTTTTTTTATACACAAATTTGATGATTAGAGGCGGTGAAAAGTGGTATTATAAGTGTAATAGTTAAAGTATTGTTAATAAAAATACTTTTTTGACAGCACTTGTTAGAATCGTTCATGTGTTGTATACTAAAGCAATAAAGTGTTGCATTTGCAATACAAAAAATCCTGTCAGGGAGATGGGGAGGTGTGATAATGGCATTTGATGCGATTACAATGATCCGTCAGGCGGAGGAAACTGCGAAGAGAGAACGTGCGCAGGCTCTGACTGATGCAAGAGCAGCCGAAGATGCGGCTGTGGAAGCCGGAAAGGCAGCAATTGAGGAGGCTGCTGTCCGGGCCAGAAAGGAAATTCAGGCGAAGCTGGCGGAACTGGAAGCAGAAGCCACAGCTGCAGCACAGGTGCTGGCCGGTGAAACGGAAAAGCAGAAAGCTGCAATGCGGGCCGCAGCAGAACAGAAGCTGGATGAAGCCGCAGCACTTATCGTGGAAAGGATTGTGAACGGCTAATGGCAATTGTAAAAATGAAAAAGCTGAAGCTGATGACAGCCAGTTCCCAGCGAGAGGAACTGCTGCGGGAGCTGATGCTTCTGGGCTGCGTTGAAGTCAGCCACATGCCGCAGCCGGAGGACGGAGAAAACGGCTTTCTCAGCCGGGTGGAAGTGCCGGATCAGGTGAGACACCGGACAGAACAGACTTTGCTGGCAAACAGCATCGCTGTACTGAAAAAATATGCCCCCGAAAAGGGCGGCATGGGTGCTTTGCTCAGTCCGCTGCCGGATGTTAAGACAGAAGACCTTCTGGATGAAACATCGCTTGCAGCAGATCTGGATCTGGCCCAGGAAATCCTTTCTCTGGATGAGCGGATTCGAAAAAATGGCATTGAAAAGAATGCCGCACTGGTGGAGATCCAGGGCATGGGTCCATGGACCGGCCTGGACCTGCCGATGGAAGTAAGCGGAACGGAAACGGCCGCCATTGTACGCGGTACCATGCCGGCAGCAGTGGACATAGCCGCAGCACAGGCAGCACTGGCAGACAGTGCGGAACTGTCTGAACTGATGGTTGTTTCCAGTGACAAGTCCTTCCATTACCTGGTACTGATCAGCCACCGGGAACAGCTGGATGCAGCACAGGCGGTGCTTCGTTCTCTGGGATTTGCAGCAATGAGTACCTCTGAATACAGAGGAACAGCAGCTGAAATTATTGAAAGAGACGAAAAGGCTATCGCTGCAGGCGAGCTGGATAATGCAGAATGCTGCAGAAAACTGGAAGAAATGGCGCAGCATCGCGAAAAACTGAAACTTCGCTTCGATACTCTGACAACCCTGATTGCCAGAGCCGATGCGGAAAGCAGAATTTTATGCACAGAAAGTGTATCTCTGTTTGAAGGATGGGTACCTGCGGAGCGGGAAGCAGACCTGGCAGCTGTACTGGAAAAGTATGATGCAGCCTGGGAAACTGAGGATCCTGCCGAAGAGGAATATCCTGCAGTACCTGTTAAACTCAAGAACGGCAAACTCTCACGAAGCCTCAATGCGGTAACGGAAATGTACAGCTTGCCGGCTTATGACGGAATTGACCCGAACCCTTACATGGCTCCGTTCTTCATCTTCTTCTACGGAATGATGATGGCAGACATGGGGTACGGTCTTCTGATGATTCTGGTTTGTCTGCTGGTTCTGAAAAAGAAAAAACCGGCAGGAACCATGCGGAACTTCTTTGAACTGTTCCTGTGGTGCGGTATCTCCACTCTCGGATGGGGTGCCATCACCGGCGGTTTCTTCGGGGATGCACCGTATCAGGTTGCGAAAATCCTCAATCCGGAAACCACTTTCCAGGGACTTCCGGCTCTAATCAGCCCGCTGGAAGACACGGTTATGATTCTGATTGGCGCTGTGGCCATGGGCTTCGTGCACATTGTCACTGGTATGGCCATCGGGTTTGCCGATAATCTGAAGCGGGGTGACTGGAAGACAGCAGTCAATGACCAGCTGGCATGGTGGGTAGTATTTGCAGGTATCGGATGTGCGGTACTGGGTCTGGGACCTTGGGTTCTGGCTCTGGGCGGCGTTCTGGTAGTAGCAGGCTCCTTCCTCACCGGTGAGGGAATTGGCAAAATCACCGGCATCTTCGGTTCTCTGTATAACAACGTGACCGGATATTTCGGGGACCTGCTCTCTTATGCGAGACTGATGGCCCTGATGCTGGCGGGCAGCGTTATCGCTCAGGTATTCAATACACTGGGTGCAATCCCGGGAAATATCATCTTCTTCCTGGTGATTTCCATCGCAGGCAATGCCCTCAATCTGGGTCTGAACCTGCTGGGATGTTTCGTACATGACCTGAGACTGCAGTGTCTGGAGTTCTTCGGTAAGTTCTACAAGGATGGCGGTATTCCGTTCCGTCCGTTAAATATTCAAACAAGATATTTTAATATAGCTGATTATAAGGAGGAATTATAATGGGATTCTTTGAAGCGTTTGGTGGTATGGCCCTCGGTTTTCTGGGCGCAGGTCTGGCAGCAGCATTATGCTGTATCGGTTCCGCAAAAGGTACAGGTTGTGCAGGTGAAGCAGGTACAGGCCTGCTGTGTGAAGATCCTGGCAAGTTCGGTAAGGTTCTGATTCTGCAGGTTATTCCTGGTACACAGGGTCTGTATGGTCTGGTAGTATGGTTCTTCGCATGCTTCCGTATGGGTATGCTGGACGGCACTGCTTTGGATCTGACTGTAATGGAAGGTCTGCAGTACTTCGTGGCATGTATGCCGATTGCACTGGGCGGTTTCCTGTCTGCTATCGCACAGGGCCGTGTAGCAGCTGGTTCCATTAACATTCTGGCTAAGCAGCCTGACCACTGGTCCAAGGGTATGGTACTGTGTATTACCGTAGAATTCTACGCAATCCTGTCCCTGCTGGCATCCATGCTGATGATTCTGAACATCTAAGCCCAAGTGAAAGGGATGAGCTTATGAAAGGTATAGAAAAAATTACGGCGCGCATTGCAGCTGATGCAGCGTCTGAAATCAGTGCAGTCCGTGCTGAATCAGACAGCCGCTGCAGTGAAATCCGCGCTGAATACGATAAAAAAGCGCAGGAATCTTACGATGCGCTGATGCGTACCGGTCTCCGTGAAGCAGAGCAGCATGCATCCCGTATCGAAAGAACCGCACAGCTGGATGCGAAGAAAGCACTGCTGGGACTGCGCCAGGAAATGGTCAGCGAGGCCTTTAAACTGGCAGAACAGAAACTGGTGAACATGCCGGAAGAAGAATATCTGGCATTCCTGACACGTCAGGCACTGGAAGCAGTGACAACCGGCTGTGAAGAACTGGTTATGAATGCTGCAGACCGGGAAAAGATCGGCGCGAAGCTGGTAGCCGGTGTGAATGCAGCACTGAAGGAAAAGGGCTCTGCAGCAAATGTGACTGTGGCAGAAGCATCCCGTGAAATGCTGGGCGGATTCATTCTCCGCCAGGACAACGTGGAAGTGAACTGCACCCTGGACCTGATGCTGGAAATGATCCGCGGTGAAGTGGCAGCACAGGCTGCGAAGGTTCTGTTCGAAGAATAAACACTGCGGAACAGAAATCATCCTCAGCGAGGAGGGAAGATCTTGTCAAAAGTAAAAGATAGAGACTACCTGGCAATGACCGCTATGCTGCGGGCCAGGGAAGCGAGAATGCTGGACAGAGACAGAATGGAGCGGATGCTGGCATCAGGAAATTTTGCTGATGCAGCCAAGCTTCTGACGGATCTGGGATATGAAGATATGTCCGCCATGCATGCAGGAGAAATGGATGCATCAATCTGTGCACGCAGACTCGCCATATATGAAGAAATCAGCCGCATGTGTCCGGAAAAGGAGCTGGTGGATGTCTTCCGTCTGAAGTACGACTATCATAATGCCAAGGTACTGGTGAAGGCCGGTGCTCTGGGAAGCGGAAGCACAGACCTGCTCAGCGGCATGGGCCGTGTACCGGCAGAAAAGCTGGAAAATGCAGTGGCAGAAGCACACTACAGTGAAGTGCCGCAGGTTCTGGCGAAGGGAATTCAGGAAGCGCAGGTGGTTCTGGCCAAAACCGGAAACTCTCAGGCTGCAGAATTCATTCTGGACCGCGCATACCATAAGGAGCTGGAACTTCTGGCACAGAAGCAGGACAGCGATTTCCTGAAGGGCTATGCAAAGATTCTCATCGATGCGGCCAATCTGGGAGCAGCAGTCCGTACGGTGCGTATGAAGAAGGGAACCGAGTTCCTGATGACTGCCCTGTTTGAAGGCGGCAATGCATCCGCATCGGCAGTAGCAGATGCAGCACTCAACGGTGATGCTCTGGCGGTACTGTTTACATCCACTCCGCTGGCAGGTGCAGCAGCTCTGGGCGTGGAAGCCATGAAGGGTGGGTCCATGACAAAATTCGAGCTGGCCTGCGA
>JAFYKS010000331.1 GCA_017537495.1 Bacillota bacterium
CATGCTACCAGGGATGAGTTTCCGGAAGAAATCGCAGGTTTTGTGAAGCTGAAAGACCGCAAATACGGCTCCCAGACCTTCAGCATTTACGGCTAACAGTTGATTCTGCCCGCAGAATGTGATAAAATATATTGAAATATTTGTAAAAACGAAGAAAGCACAGGTATGGAATCAATGGCAACCAAAGCTCTGTATGCAGGATCTTTCGATCCGATGACCATGGGCCATCTGGATATTATTGAAAGAGCTGCCAACATATTTGATGAAGTTGTAGTAGGCGTTGTGGTTAATCTGGAAAAGAAGACCATGTTTACATTTGAAGAACGAATGGAAATGATTGCGGAAGCAACCGCACATCTTCCAAATGTAACTGTGTCCCAGTGCAGAGGTCTTCTGGCTGATTATGTGAACAACAACGGTTTTAATGTAGTAGTTCGCGGACTTCGCTGTATGAGTGATTTTGACAGTGAACAGTCTATGGCACATCTTCATGAGCACTTATATAATGATAAAATTGAAACGGTATTTCTCATGGCAGACGCGAAATATTCCTTCGTAAGTTCTACCATGGCCAAGCAGGTTATTTCTCTGGGTGGAAACGGAGAAATGCTGGTACCTGAAAATGTACTGAAGAGAATGAAAGGGAGAGCGTACTGATATGGAAGACAATATGAAAGTATTAGAACTGCTGGAAGAAATTGAAGATCTGGTTGATGAGGCTCCTGGTCTGCCTTTGACCGGTAAAATCATGCTGGACGCTGAAGAAGTATTTCAGCTGGTAAGAGAAATCCGTCTGGCTCTGCCGGATGATATTCAGCAGGCAAAGTGGATCCGTGATGAACGTGACCGTATTCTGGCAGAAGCAAAGTCCGAATATGAACGCATTATCAAGGAAGCTAAGAAGCAGGCTGATTATCTGGTAGAAACTGATGATATTACTCTGCGTGCAACCAAGCTGGGCGAACAGATCCGTCAGGATGCAGAAACCCATGCCAAGGTAATGAAGATGCGTACTTACGACTATGTAGATAAGATGCTCTTCGATATGCAGGGCAAGATGGACGAACTTCACATGAAGTATTTCGGTGAAATGTACACCAATCTGGAAAAGACTTTCGAATCCATTAATGGTGTACTGGCTGAAAACCGTGAAGAAATGAAGCGTCTGGCTTATAAGACTCAGAACGAAGCAGAAGAACAGCAGTAATTCCTGCTTTGTCCTCGCGTTGGGAAACAATATACAATGAACTCAAAGGCTTTTGGGAGTTTCACGAAAGAGCATAAAACTCCATCAAAAGCCTTTTTTTGTTGCCTTGTATTGTTTCAGACAACACTGCGGAATCAGCAGGAATTACTGCTGTCCCATCTACATATATTCAAATATGAATATGAGTGTAAATAAGAAAAACAAGTTAATAGTATTCGCTGCGGTACTGTTTACGGTAACAATGGTGTGTTTTCCGCAGGTGACAGAAGTTGGGTCGAAGTCTGCCATCATCATCTGGGCGAATTCCATCGTTCCGGTTTTGCTGCCGTTTTTTATCTTCTCTGACTTTATCAAACGGACGGGGAATCTGGAAAAACTGCCGCCGCGTGTGTATCCGTTTCTGGTGGCTTTTCTGTCCGGGTACCCTATGGGGGCGAAAGTAACTTCTGACCTTGTGACTGAGCGGAGTTTGAGTGCAGAAACAGGAAGACATGTACTCAGTTACAGCCTGGTGACAGGCCCCGCGTTTATTATGGGAACTGTCGGCGGTTTCCTGGGAAATACGGAAGCTGCCGCTGTGGCAGCATTTGCACATTACGGCGGTGCTTTAATGAACGGTATGCTCTGGAAGCAGGGGGATGACAGAATCAACGGGATTTCAAAACACGCTGCACGCAAGGGAAGTCTGCTGGATGGTTTCAGCGGTTCCATCTTGGCTGGGTTCAAAGCCATGGCAATTATCCTGGCATACCTGATGTTTTTTATGATTGGAATAAATCTGATGGAGGAAGCAGGGCTGTTTCTTCTGATTGGAAATGAAACGGCAGTTTCCGTGCTGAAGGGAATGCTGGAAATGACAGCAGGTTCCAGCATGGTAGGTGCCTGTAATATATCGCTTCCGTTGAAGACGGTTCTGATTTCGTTCCTTGTATCCTTTGGAGGTCTGTCCGTGATAGGACATTCGGCTTCCATGGCAGGAGGAAGCGGTATTGGTATTGCCGATATTATTAAAATCAAGATAACCCACGGACTCCTTGCCGGAATTCTTGCTGTTATTTTAAGCTGGTTCATGCTATAATATAATGTATTTAATTTTGGGGAGAATTTCATGGAAAAGATGAAAAGTGCAGGAATTATAGCTGAATATAATCCATTCCATAACGGCCATCAATATCATGTGGAAGAAACACGGAAACAGACGGGTGCTGATGTGATTATTGCTGTCATGAGCGGGAATTTTACCCAGCGCGGTGAGATGGCAATCGCTGATAAGTGGACCAGAGCTGAACTTGCCGTTGGCGGCGGTGTGGATCTGGTGTTGGAACTGCCGACGGTGGCTGCATGCAATCATGCGGCTGTTTTTGCGCAGTCAGGTGTCAATATCCTGCAAAATCTCGGTGCTGACTTTATTTCATTCGGCAGTGAATGCGGCTCTCTGGAACTTCTGCAGTCCGTTGCAGACAAGCTGAAAGATAACAATTCTGTTCTGGAAGCTTCCATGGAAAAGAGTCTGAAGGAAGGTCTCAGCTGGCCGAGGGCACGTCAGGAAGCCATGAAGGAATTTCTTACAGAGGAAGAAACTTCTGTGCTGGCAGAACCGAATAATATTCTGGCACTGGAGTATCTGAAATATATGGACAGTGCACGTCCTGCAACTGTCAGAAGAGAGGGGACAGGCTATCATGAAATGGAGGCCAGGGGAAAGTTTGCATCTGCAAGCTTTATCCGGCAGCAGATAACGGCCGGAGAAGATGTTTCGTCTCTGATGCCTCAGATTTTGCCGGAAACCTGTACTGACACCAACGGAAAGGATGATGTGCTGTTCCGACTTGCTGTTCAGAAAATTCTGACCATGACTTCAGAGAAACTGGATGCAGTCAGTGCAGGAGATGCAGGTCTTGGAAACAATGCCAAAAAGATAATCAGAAACTGCAGAAGCCTGGATGAACTGGCGGAAAAACTCAAGTCCAAACGGTATACAAGAACCAGAGTACAGCGATTTATCATGCAGATTTTGCTGGGAATTACCAGGGATGATGTAAATCAGAGAAAGGACTATGTCCGTGTACTGGCCGCAAACGAAAAGGGCAGCAGATACCTGAAGCAGGTGAAGAAAGCGGAAATCTGCAAGCTACCGATTATCACCAATATAAATAAAGATCTGCAGCATGCACCGGAAATCCAGGATACCATCGAAAAGGATATCCTTGCGTCTGATATCTGGAATCTGGCAGCAGGGCGGGACTTATACAAATACAGTGATTTTGTCGAATGTGTACGAATTTTTCGGCAAACCCCTTGAAAAAGCAAATTGGCAAGTGTATAATAAATAAGGTTAAATTTAGTTAATCCAATTTTTCTAATATTTTTATATGGAGGATACATTATAATGAAAGTTTTAGTAATTAACTGCGGCAGCTCTTCCTTAAAGTATCAGGTTCTGGACATGACCAACGAATCCTTACTGGCTAAGGGTCTGGTTGAAAGAATCGGCATGGAAGGTTCTGTAATCAC
The DNA here is from genome assembly GCA_017537495.1 of Bacillota bacterium. Lineage (GTDB taxonomy): Bacteria > Bacillota > Clostridia > Peptostreptococcales > Anaerovoracaceae > RGIG7179. The sequence goes on from JAFYKS010000331.1 coordinate 3,722, forward strand.
TCACGAAAAGACTGGTATGGACAAGTATAAGCTGGTTACTCCAATGGAAGACCACAAGGATGCAATCGCTCAGGTTCTGATGGCAATTCAGGATGCTGACCACGGCGTTGTAACCTCCATGGACGAAATCGGTGCAGTAGGTCACAGAGTAGTTCACGCTGGTGAAAAGTATGCTGATTCCGTTCTGATCACTGAAGAAGTAATCAAGGCTCTGGAAGAATGCGTAGAACTGGCTCCTCTGCACAACCCACCTAACTTACTGGGTATCGCAGCTTGCAAGGAACTGATGCCAACTACTCCAATGGTAGGTGTATTTGATACTGCTTTCCATCAGACTATGCCTGCTGAATCCTATCTGTACGCTCTGCCTTACGAATACTACACTAAGTACGGCGTAAGAAGATACGGCTTCCACGGTACTTCCCACAAGTACGTATCCCAGAGAGCAGCTGACATGCTGAACGTAAACATCAACGATCTGAAGATCATCACCTGCCACCTGGGTAACGGTGCATCCGTATCCGCAATCAAGGGCGGTAAGTGTATCGATACTTCCATGGGCTTCACTCCACTGGAAGGTCTGGTAATGGGTACTCGTTCCGGCGACATCGACCCTGCTATCGTAAACTTCATCGCTAAGAAGGAAGGCCTGTCCCACGAAGAAGCTGACAACGTTCTGAACAAGAAGTCCGGCGTTCTGGGTATTTCCGGCGTTTCTTCCGACTTCAGAGATATCGAAGCAGCTCTGGAAGACGGTAACGAAAGAGCAGCTCTGGCACTGAAGGTATTCGCTCACAAGGTAAGATTCTACATCGGTGCTTACATTGCTGAAATGAACGGCGTAGACGCTATCGTATTCACTGCAGGCGTTGGTGAAAACGACATCTACATGAGAGAAGTAATCTGTCAGGAACTGGGCAACCTGGGCATCAAGCTGGACGTTGTTAAGAACAAGGTAAGAGGTAAGGAAACTGTTATCTCCACTGAAGATGCAAGAGTTAAGCTGCTGCTGATCCCTACTAACGAAGAACTGATGATTGCAAGAGATACTCTGAATATCGTTTCTAAGTTAAAATAATTGTTGACAAATAGTGATCTTTAGTGTATACTTAAATAGTTGACGTTTGAATATGACGTTTCGACGAAATCATATAAAGATTTTCGATCAAGGAGGTGTTAACTATGGTAGTACCTAAGAGAAAAACTTCTAAGGCTAGAAGAGACAAGAGAAGATCCGCTAACATGAAGATGACAGCACCAGGCTTATCCGTATGCCCACAGTGCCACGAACCTAAGCTCCCTCACAGAGTTTGCCCTAACTGCAACTACTATGATGGCAAGGAAGTCGTAGCTGAAGCTTAATCTTTCAAAAGATATAAATAGTTGATCAACTTTTGAACGGCAGAATGTACAGTCTGCCGTTCTTCTTGTTTTTAAGCGAGCCTCGAAATCTTGATTTCGCTTAGGCGAGCTTATGCAAAGATTCCCCAGGGCGGCCCGACTGAATGGAGGGGCGAACTGGCCAGGAATCGATTGCTGAACAAATATCGAATTAAACGCCCTGAGGGGCGTTTTTTTATTTGCTTACCAGATCATAATTACGCATCTGGTCATAGAGCATATATCGGGTTTGGTTGGTTGGAGGACAGAGTGGTAACCGATATTCCAGTTCGCACATTCCCATGATATTAAGAGCTGCTTTCAGTGGTATTGGGTTTATCTCAGCAAAGATTGCATCAATCAGCGGTTTCAGCCGGATTTGCTCGGCTGCTGCTTCTTTTATATCGCCTCTCAGCCAGGCGTGAAGCATTTCGGAATAACATTTCGGTATTATGTTTGATACGG
>JAFYKS010000026.1 GCA_017537495.1 Bacillota bacterium
GGATTATAAATAACAGCTGAACAGGGAGGGGAATTTATGAAAATCATGTTTTGCGGTGCGTCAATGGATGTAACAGGTTCCTGTCACTTAATTACCACTGACAGCCATAAGATTCTGCTGGACTGCGGACAGTTCCAGGGGGGAAAAGAAATGGAAAAGCTCAACTACGAGCCGTTTCCATTTAATGCAGAAGAAATAGAATGTGTGCTTCTTTCCCATGCCCATATCGACCACTGCGGACGTATTCCGCTGCTGGTTAAGAGGGGATTTAAAGGACAGATTTACTGTACTGATGCCACTGCAGATCTTCTGGCAGTCATGCTGAAGGACAGTGCACATATTCATGAAAAGGACGCAGAGTGGCAGTCCAGAAAGAATGCCAGAACCGGAAAACCGCCGGTAGAACCTCTGTACACCATGCGCGATGCAGAAAATGCACTGAAGCTGGTGAAACCGGTACTCTATGATCAGCTGGTGGAAATCAATGAGCAGATGCGTATCGTTTTTAATGATGCCGGTCACATTCTGGGTTCCGCCATCACAGAACTTTGGGTAGATGAGGGCGAAACCACTTCCAAAATTGTTTTCTCCGGAGACCTGGGCGTGGAAAACCGTCCTATCTTAAGAAATCCGAAGAAGATTAAAAAGGCTGATTACGTTATCTGTGAATCTACATACGGCAACCGTCTCCATCCGGCCAACTCCACCAGTATTGATGAGCTGATTGACATCACTCTGAAGACTGTGAAGAGGGGCGGAAGCGTGGTGATTCCATCCTTTGCCGTAGGAAGAACACAGGAACTGATTTACCAGTTCAATATGTTCTATGAACAGCACGCAGAGTACCAGAAGGATCTGGAAAACATAAATGTATATATCGACAGCCCGATGGCAACCACAGCCACTGAGGTCTTTAAGAAAAATGCCCAGGTCTTCGATGAAGAAACCAAGGCCTTTATTCTCAGCGGCGACAATCCTCTGGACTTCAAGAATCTGAAGTTCACCAGAAATACAGCCGATTCCCAAATGCTTAACGCTGATACATCCGCCAAGATTATCATTTCTGCCAGCGGCATGTGTGAAGCGGGACGTATCCGCCATCACCTGAAGCATACTCTGTGGGATGCGAGAAACAGTATTGTTTTCGTAGGATATCAGGCAGAAGGTACTTTGGGACGCAGCCTGGTTCAGGGCGCATCCGAAGTGAAGCTCTTCGGTGAACCAATCAGTGTTAACGCAGAAATCTACAATCTGGAAGGTTTCTCCGGCCATGCAGACCAGCAGGGACTTATAGACTGGCTGAGCGGATTCCAGACTGCACCGAAGCAGATTTTCCTGGTACATGGGGAATACCAGTCCAAGCACGATTTTGCTGATAAAATCCGCGCAGAACTGGGATTCAGTCCGGTTGTCATCGAATGCAACAGCGAATTCGAACTGGAAACCGGTATGCTGCTGAGCAAAGAAGAAATCATTAAAGAAGCTATCGATGAAGAAGCAGTTGTGAAGCTTCAGGATAAGCTGGCAGAAGTGGAAGCCAACCTTTCCGGCCTGCTGGATGCAGCAAGAGGTGCTGTATCCGGTGACATTTCCCCGGAAAAGCTGGCTGCCATTAACAATATTGTGCAGGAACTGGAAAAGGCATCCCTGAACCTGGGATCTTCCGTGACTGCCGAAGACCGTGACACTAAACCGCTGAGCCAGCAGTAATTATGCAGGAGGACTGCATCATGCAGAATGTAATTGTAATTGGGATTGCCGGGGGCACAGGCTCCGGCAAAAGCACCATGATTCAGAAAATTAAAGAAGAGTTTCACGATAATATCACCATACTGAGCCATGACTTTTATTATAAGCGTCACGACCAGCTCACCTATGAGGAGCGCACAAAGCTGAACTACGACCATCCGGATGCCATTGAAACGGATCTGATGATTGAGCATGTACGTCAGCTCCGTCAGTGGAAGACCGTGGAACGTCCGGTTTACGATTTTACCATTCATAACCGGGTGGATGAGACCGTGGAAGTGCACCCTGCAAAGGTTGTGGTGGTCGAAGGGATTCTGATTTTTGAAAATCAGGAGCTGAGAGATTTATGCGATATCAAGGTATTTATCGATACCGATGCTGATGTGCGTATTCTCCGCCGTATTCTCCGTGACGTAAGTGAGCGCGGAAGAACACTGGACTCCGTCATTACACAGTACCTGACTACGGTAAAGCCAATGCATGAGCAGTTTGTGGAACCGAGCAAGAAACATGCAGACATCATTGTGCCTGAGGGCGGGTATAATATTGTTGCACTGGAAATGCTCAACGAAAGAATTCACTCCCTTCTGAAGCAGAGTGAAAAATAAGTGGATTATCTGTGCTGAATGTTGTTTCTGAAGATACGGAGGTATCAGATGAGCGATTATCAGCTGAAAAAACTGAAATCCTGCCTGCTGCCGGAGACGGTTTACCGTCAGGCACTGTGGGCAGTGAAGGATTTGCCGCGGATGCGGGAAAGCCTTCTGGAAATGGAACAGTCTTTGGACTGTCTGTCCCAGGTGTATACCGGGCAGCCGCGTGGCAGCGGCATTCATTCGGATATGACTGCAAAACGTGCAGGTCAGATGGCAAATCTTGCCCTCAGAATTCGAATCATAGAAGACAGTCTGAAAGTGGTTCCCATGGAGTATCGGGACGGAATCCTGGACAAGGTGGCATATGGGGTGCCCTATCCGGATTTCCGTCATCCCAACACCTGGAGAAAATGGCAGCAGGCCTTTCTCTATGAGGTGGCACATGGACTGCACCTGTACTGAAAATCAAGCATCCTGGCTTAATAAGCCGGGATGTTTTTTTATGCATGTCAGACAGTGAAATCCTCTGAATCTTTCATCCTGTCGAACGCTGTCGAAAAATGACAGAAATTTCATGTAAAAAAATGTTAAATTGTACTGAAATTAACGTTTGCATGTGGTATTATGGTAGTGTCAGAAATTGGAGGTAAAGAGGATATGATGAAACAGAAAGCAGCCGGCATTCTTCTGATTTTGATTTCTCTGGGAGCTTTGGGCTTTTGGGAATTCTGGGGCAGAGAGAATCTGGCTTATGAGCAGATCCTTGTTCTCAGGCAGGATGTTCCGGAGAATACGGAAATCGTAAGAAGTCTGCTGGAGGTAAGGCGAGTGGAGAATCCAGGTGAACAGGTACTGGTGGAAAAAGACGCAGCGGCTTTAATCGGTATGGAGTCTGCTCAGTTTATTCCGGCAGGTGCACCTCTGCACAAAGAATTCTTTCAGGATCCGTCACTGGCAACCGGCGGAAGCACAGGACAGTATATTTTATCAATACCGGCTGAATGGCTCATTTCGTTGCCGCAGACCCTGCGGAGAGGAGACGAAGTGAGCTTTTATTATGGAGAAAAACAGGTGATATCCGCACGTGTGGCACATATAAGAGACAGCAGCAATCAGGAAGTTGTTTCTGCAGATGATGCCAGAC